>NZ_JANPLS010000484.1:0-4222 GCF_031422475.1 Chamaesiphon sp. VAR_48_metabat_403 | reverse complement strand
TACTCCTCATCCCCCTCGTCTCCTACATCACAACAACAGGAGCAGCGGCTAGAGCTTCTACCAGGCTGCGAACTGCGGCAATTGCGGCAATTTCGTCGTTGAGCTTGTTGATTGCCGAACCGACACCGATTCCGGCTGCGCCTGCGGAAATAGCTAGCGGTGCGGTGACGTTGGATAAACCAGACGCACAGAGTACGGGTACGTTGACAGCGCGGGAAATTTCGTAAGCAGCAGCTAGCGTGGGAGCTGCTTTTTCGATTAAGCCGAGCGTACCTGCATGAGTGGGTGTACTGCTGGTACCGCCTTCGGTTTGAATGATATCCGCACCCGCAGCAACTAGAGCTTGTGCCAACTCAACTTGTTTGTCTAGGCTCAAGATGTGAGGAACGGTCACAGACAGGGTAATATTGGGCAGCAAGGCACGGGTGGCGATAGTTAGTGCTAAAACTTCATCGGCTTCAAATTGGATGCCTTGGGCGTAGAAACTATCGAAGTTACCGATTTCGATGAGATCGGCACCAGCTTCGACACAAGCGACGAATAATTCGGGTTCGACGGCGGAAACACAAATTGGTAGGCTGGTAAGCTGACGCGCCATGCGGACTAATTCAGGATCGGCAGCAATATCGAGAAATGTCGCACCACCGAGATCGGCTGCTTTTACTACCATAGCAACTCGATCGCGATCGAAATTATTCAACCCACTGATGACTTTGAGGACTCGGTTACTAGCAAAGGCTATTTGCAGGCTATTCAACATATTCATCGCGTTTACGAAGGGACGTATAAATCTTTATCTGAACCATTTTGACATCGATCGGGCGAAGTTAACAAAATCGCCGCTACCAAAGTCAACATCCGTTGTAGATGGCAAACAGTGCGGTAACTGCTCTTACAAGGATTCTCTGCTGAAGACGATCGATTTACCAGTTAGTTAGAATTATCCTATCCGCTCTTTTCTCAACTCCCTAATATGTCCTATCCACCACCACCTTGGCATCTGTATGGTACGGCACTCCAATCCGTACATGCGATCGATCTTGCCAGCGCGAAAGCCTTCGTACCAAATGATTTAGAGATTGTTTCCGTCTTACCGGGCAAAACTGTCGGCGGGGTGTATGTCTCTATTTACGAGCCAAATTCGACCCTGCAATATCATGAATTAATTGTGGTTCCGGCTCTGGTGCGTTACCAGGGCAAAATCGGAGCTTGGATTTCGCATATTTATGTAGATAATCTCGACTCGGTGGCGGGTGGGCGCAATATTTGGGGGTTGCCAAAACAGATGGCTGATTTTACTTGGCACGATCGACAGGTAACGGTTGTGCAAGGTAATATAACTCTATGTCAGATCGATCGATCTACTATTCAATTACCGATTTCTTTCTGGGGAAAATTGAAAAGTAGCAGCAATGTTTTTGGTGGTTTAGAACGGGATATTTTGACATTTGCAGGCGACTTTGAGGCTGGGTTAACCTGGACACCGTTCAAGCTAAACATTCCCACCGAAAGTCCTTTGACAACGCTCAATTTAGGTCGTCCTTGGTTGGGAATTCAATTGAATAATCTGCATCTGACAGCGAACAGTCCGGCAATTGTTGGCTCGTGGACATCTACACCTATCTCGGTTAATTTACTTCCTTCTTAGTGCCAAAACAGCCCTTTTTTAGATATCATCTGAGTAAAATTCAGTCAATCGATCGAGTATTTTATGTTTCCCGTTATCTATTCAGACGACTTTTTACAACACGAGACAGGGGAATTTCATCCCGAAAAACCAACTCGATTGACAGCGATTAAATCGGCATTGGAACGGGCAAAATGGGCAAACCGAATCGATTGGCGATCTCCGACACTAACGCAGACAAAATCGCCATTACCTTGGATCGAGAAAATTCACCCTGTCGAATACATCCAGTCGGTACGGCAGCTCAGTCAGAGCGGTGGCGGGAGCATCGATGCCGATACACCCGTTTCTAGCAAGACTTATGAAGTAGCTCTACTGGCTGTTAATGCGTGGCTGGATGGGGTCGATTTGGCGATCGCCGCCCAACCCTCATTCGTGTTAGCTCGTCCGCCAGGGCACCATGCAGAGCCATCTGGCGGGATGGGATTTTGCATTTTTAGTAATGCGGCAATCGCGGCGACTTATGCATTGGCAAATGGTGTCGATCGAGTCGCTATACTAGACTGGGATGTCCATCATGGCAATGGTACTCAAGCGGTAGTAGCCCAAAATCCTCAGATGGCCTATTGTTCGTTACATGAGTACCCACATTATCCGGGTAGTGGCGCAGCAGTTGAGCGGGGAGTTCACAAAAATGTGTTAAATTTACCCATGAAAGCTGGCAGTACGATCGCCGATTATCAGCCGTTATTTGAGAATAAAGTCATCCCATTTCTGAAAGATTTTCGCCCAGATTTATTAATTGTCAGTGCTGGCTACGATGCCAATCATGACGATCCGCTGGCGAATATTTCGCTGCAACCTCAAGATTTTGGCATCTTTACCGATTACTGTTTGCAAGTTACTCGTAAAATTGTATTTGGGTTGGAAGGTGGTTATGATTTTGATTCGTTGGGTGCTTCAGTGGTGGCGACGATCGATCGGTGTGTGGGATAGTGAATAGTGGATAGTGAATATTGCAATTCTAAATGAGAAGCTAGCACATCTTTCTCCTACCTCTGCGCTCTCTGTCTTGATTTGTTAAACCGTCGGGTTCCCCGACGAGCACAAATCGCTGCGTCTCTGCGGTTAAAATTATCTGTGTTTGTGCTTGGAAATCAAATAGGATTGCTGTAGTAGATAGTGGCTATTACAAAAAATCTCGATCGGCTGTAGATTTGACGATGTTCATTCCGGCATCTGCAAACCGCTGATAAGCAGCCTCAGCTCGATCGGTATAATCGACAACGCCAGGAATTACCACGGGTGAAGTACAATCGGCTAATAAATACACCTTCCGTGCCAATTTTGGATCGATCGCCTGAATTTCTGTCAATAGATCGTTAACCGTCCATGCAACACAATGACTCTGTGCTTGTCCGGCAATAATTAGCTTATCCGAGTCTAATAATAGCTCGATCAAACGATCGTTTTTACTAGCAATTGTTTCTCCCAATTGGTTTGTAAAAACCTCTGGAGCCAACGCCGAGTAATTTTCTGTCAACGTGCGATCGCCTTTAATCGAAAAGCTCGCCTGACTGGTGCGCGCGATGCCATGAAAAAAGATTGCCTCCTCGATCGCGGGTACTAATGCATGACCGATTCCGCCTAACATGGCATGATACGGCCAAATTAGCAGCGGATATTTGCCCCCATCGCTCAACTGCTTTACGTAGTGCAGCGCGTAGGCTTGAAGCTGTGACTGCTCCGTTCCAAAATCTGGATTCACGCGCCATTTTCTCGCCGCAACATCCGCAGGCGAGATCGTCGTTACCGCTGGTGTCGGGTGTTCGCCATTTTCGTCGATCCAAAAAATGGGATGGAAAATCTGGTGGAGATGATGGGTATCCATCGTAGCGATAATTTGGTCGATTTCACCTAAATTACGATAGATAAACTCACACAATCGGACGTTATCCTCGATCGCCCCCCGCCCGCTGCGTCCGCCGACAAATAGCTCGAAATCTGGCAAACAGAAGGTATTTTGGACATCGATGAGTAACAGCCTAACTTTCGCGTTTCCCGCTGCTGTGGGTCGAAGCTGGTGTTGTTGCGCCCACGATCTGGCAGCGATCGCCAGATCTTGATACGGCACCCGCCAAATCTCGCCAACGCGATCGGGTTGAAAATGCTGTGGAATGGGCAACTGGCTCATATATGGTAACTATAGTTTTATAAATTAATTTAATTATAGTAATAATTACCATATATGACAACCCGCCAAGTTACCGAGATGGGAGTAAGGGGTTGGGAGAGATCGCAATGTAATTAGGATAAAAGTACAATCTATACTCTTCTGGTGGGAAGGGAGTAGCAGATCGTTGGCGTAGCTGCGCTGAGAGGTAATCAAATCTTGATACAATGAAAGTGAGAGAAATTCTGAATACGCATCAAAGCAATGACGCACTCCCAGATTTTAGAGGATGTTTGGAAAGTATAAACAGGTACCAGTAGAGAAAAAGCTTCCGCGAATTGTTAGGCTGAATAAAATTCAAAACTTAGACAGCCATCGAGGAAGCCATGAGTCAAGCCTACACGACGGAACTAACAGTAGAA
>NZ_JANPLS010000483.1:0-12246 GCF_031422475.1 Chamaesiphon sp. VAR_48_metabat_403 | reverse complement strand
CCCGAAGGACAAGAAGTAGTCGGCAGTTTCGATTTGTCTGCCTTAATCGAGCGGATTCAATATGCATTTGTTAAGTATAAAGCCAAGCGGGTGTCGATCGATTCGGTCACAGCAATTTTTCAACAATACGACGCAGCCTCTGTAGTTAGGCGCGAGATTTTTAGGCTGGTAGCACGACTCAAACAAATGGGTGCGACCACCATTATGACCACCGAGCGGGTGGAAGAATACGGCCCAGTGGCGCGATTTGGTGTCGAAGAATTTGTCTCGGATAATGTCGCGATCGTTCGGAATGTATTAGAAGGCGAACGTCGTCGCCGGACTATTGAAATTCTCAAATTGCGGGGTACGACGCACATGAAGGGCGAGTATCCATTTACGATCACCAATCATGGCATCAATATCTTCCCATTAGGGGCAATGCGGCTCACCCAGAAGTCTTCTAACGTACGGGTATCATCTGGGGTCAAAGCGTTAGATGTGATGTGTGGAGGGGGCTATTTCAAGGACTCGATTATTTTGGCAACGGGAGCCACTGGGACGGGGAAAACCTTACTAGTAAGCAAATTTATTCAGGAAGCTTGTTTGGCAGGAGAACGGGCGATTTTATTTGCCTATGAAGAGTCACGCGCGCAGTTATCTCGGAATGCTTCTTCGTGGGGGATCGATTTTGAAGAGTTGGAAAAACAAGGACTCCTCAAAATTTTGTGTACCTATCCAGAGTCGGCGGGATTAGAAGATCATTTACAAACAATTAAGTCGGAAATTGCCGAATTTAAACCCGATCGAATTGCGATCGATTCGCTCTCAGCTTTGTCACGCGGCGTGAGTAATAACTCGTTTAGGCAATTTGTAATTGGGGTAACTGGTTACGCCAAGCAAGAAGAAATTACGGGCTTTTTCACAAACACTTCCGACCAATTTATAGGAGCTAATTCGATTACAGATTCCCATATTTCGACGATTACCGACACGATTTTAATGCTCCAATATGTCGAGATTCGTGGCGAAATGGCACGCGCGCTCAATGTCTTTAAAATGCGCGGCTCTTGGCACGATAAGGGCATTCACGAATACACGATTAGCAAGGATGGTGCGGAAATTAAAGATTCGTTCCGTAATTACGAGGGAATTATTAGCGGTTCTCCCAGTCGAATTTCTGTAGATGAAAAATATGAACTTTCGCGGATCGTGCGTGCAGTAAGCGATAAATCTAATGAATAAATGTTTGGTTATGGATAAAAGCTCGAATCGTACTATTTGCCAACTCTAAATATCCATCACGTATTTGTTGCGATCGTGCTAAACACATGGTACTATCCGTAGTAATTTACTACCCGCCCGATTTACCCATGTTGACAAACAAAGCCATCTTCGCTGGGGCTAGCCTTGCGTTGGGACTGCCAATGCTGTTTTCCTTTGCACCGAGCGTACAAGCGACTACTCTGACCTTTTCTGGCAATACGACAGGCGCTCCTACGTGGAACCGACCTAACGCAGATGCATCGAATGTTGTAAGTGGTCTTTCTGGAGCGACAGCAGTTCCATACAATGTTTTTGCATTTACTGTCGATACTCCTGGAAACTATAATTTCCTAAGCACGTCTACCACCGTCGGATTTAATAATAATACTTTTCTGTATCAAGGTGGTTTTAATCCGGCGAGTCCACTCAATAATGTCATAATTGGCAATAATAACTTTTCTACTACTAGCTTGTCTGGATTTAACAACGTAGCCCTCACAGCGAACGTTAATTATTTCTTTGTCACAACTGGTGCTCTCAATGGGAATTTTGGAAGTTATACAAATACTATTACTAATGCATTTCCTGGCAACCCAACTATCACGCAGGTTCCCGAACCAGCGACTATCCTCGGTACTCTAGCCGCATTTGGTTTTGGCGTGTATTCCAAGCGTAAAATGAAGCTTGCCCAAGATCGATCTCTATCTACTGAAGACAATTGCTAAGAAAATCTGTTTGGTAATAAACTTGTCAGTATCCAGTTAACCGCCCCTAAAGGGGTGTTTTTTTTGATATTTCTAGCCATAACTCAGCCGATTGTGGCTGGATGGCAGTTTACTCAGGATTGCTTACCAATTGTAACCACAAGATAAATTCCGTACCACGATCGCTACCTGGTGGTGGACTACTGACTTCGATTTTACCATGCATGTGCGTGACTAATTCTTTAGCGATCGCTAGTCCCAATCCGGTTCCGGCGATGCTACCTTGCGCTTGTACGCCGCGATAATGACGGGTAAATAATTTTTCTAAATCTTGGGGAGGAATACCCAATCCCGTATCGCGAATACAGATTTGGAGATAAGACTGTTCGATTTCTGCTGACTCGTTTGAGTCTATCTTTAACTGCTCTGGTGGCACATTTGTCAACTCTACATCGACATCGACTTCTCCACCAGCGGGCGTATATTTTAAGGCATTATCAATTAGATTGCTCAACACTTCTCGTAATGCAGCGGGATGAGCTTGAACTAATGGTAAATCGCGGGAAATATGCGTATAAAAATTCAAATCTCGTTCTTGTGCGATCGCATCAGCAGAAGAAATTAAGGGATCGAGTACGTCGGTTAGCTGACAAGATTCAATTCTAAAAGCGGCATCGGGTAATAATAAATTAGCACTCTGGGATGACGGTTCATCCTCGCTGGCAGGTAGCGGTTTCAATTTATCGGTACGAGTTGTTGTAATTAAAGGAACGTCGATCGCACTTTCTAAATGTTGTAATAATTCTTGCAATCGATCGCTTTCGCGGACGATACTATTGGCAAAACCTCTATGGGGATCTTCTGGCTGAAGGCGTTTGATTAATAACTTGCCAAACGTCCGAATTGCCGTGAGCGGGTTGCGGAGTTGGTGTAATAAATTATGCAAGAGATCTCGCTGCTGGATTTGAATTTTTTGCTGCTGTTGGAGTTGTTGAGATAACCAATTTTGCTTGCGATCGAGAATACCAGCAAAAGCGATCGTTTGGGCGATATGTTGAATTTCAGTTTGCTCTGTAGCGTTCCAAGGCTGGGTTTCTCGCGTCGTTACCAGCAATCCGACTATCGTGCCATCGGAAACTAACGGCAGTAGCAATTGATGGCGTTTGGGGCGCGCCTCGTCGCTGCTAACGGCTGGTGGTGGTGCGAGGGTGGTGACGCTGGCATCTTTGTTGCTGGCTAATTGTGGAAAGCCAAGTTGCGGTACTCGAAGGGTAGATTTCGGTTGGGAGTCTTTATTAATCCGCTCTGGCGGGTAAATCGAGCTAGCTCCCGCCGCTGACGGGGTGATGGGCGAACGTTCGGCAATCTGAGTCATCATCTCCGACCAGACTAGCTCAGTTTCGGGATAAACCACCACTGGTAATAATTTTGATTCCCCACCACCTTCAAGTTCTTCGGTAATGTACACGATACTCGCTGTCGCCCCCAAGCCTTCAGCGAGCAGCCGTAACTGTGCGCGACACAAAGACATGAATTCGGAACTCGCAGCGGTAGACACGATGGTTGGGGTGCTGGTGATGGGTTGTTTGTCGTAGCCGTAGCTACTAATCCAAGTTGCTAGTTATGGGTTTTTAGTGATATGGGTGTTAGGTTTTAGCGAAAAGTGCGGGAACAGGGGTTTCCCCTGTCTTGTCTTGACGCATCGACTGGGAGGTTCCCTCCCAGTCGATGCGTCGCTGTCGCACTTATTTTGACGGGGAACCCGTCCAAAAGTGCGCCGCAAGTAGAGCACCTTTTCAAGACAGCTATTAGGCTTTAGGTTTTATCCCATCGCTAATACCCAATACCTAATACCCATATCTTTAACCTTGGTTATAACTAGCAACTTGCGTTACTAGTTGCTATTAGTTTATTTTGGCACGATCGGCATGATTTAGCGACAGCAGCACTGCGTTGGAGTCAAACTCTCGATTTAGTTAAGATTTATTACATTTATTAAAATTTGCGATCGTTAAATGACCTACCTAACTTTATTTTTTCTTTATATTGCTGGCTTTGAGCAGATTAAGAGGTAATTTAGAGGGGGGTTGAGTTTTTAGGATAGAGCGGATAGAATAGCGACGGCTTTTGTAACAGGCATTACATCTGTCTGCACCAAAGAGGAGGTAAGGCGGTTGGCTAGAAGACGTAAACGGAAAAGTCGGAGACGGCAAGAAGGGCGGAGAATTTTAGAACAGGTGCCACAGTTCAGCATTGAAAGTGGCGAAGATAAACCTGTTACTGCCGCACGGAAGTACATCTTATCCGAGGGGATATCACCACCAGCTCTATTGCTGGTGAAACGCAACGAACACACGACAGATCGATATTTCTGGGCAGAGAAAGGATTATTCGGCGCACAATACGTCGAAGAAAACCATTTCCTCTTTCCTAGTCTACGATCGCTAGAGCCAGAAACAGAAAGTCAGCACCTAGTAACTGTTGGCAGCAGTACTTACTAGTTAACTGACTTTCTGCAAACAAAGATCTCTATATTCATGAGTAAGCACTCCAAAACGATGACGTTGGAGTGCTTTTCTATTCTATCTCCTCGCGGGTACTTAATTTCAGTGTCTCTTGAAATACGGCTAATTCGTCCCGATGTCCGCTAATTTTAATTGTCGTTGCGGCTGGCGGATTGCTTGGGGATTCGACTTTCAGGCGAACTTGCTCGGTGCGCGCCGAGCCTTGCCAATAAAACCAGCCAGCAAGGGGAGCTACCAGCAGCAACCCAAATAAGGCTGCCCCAGCATCGGGTAATACCATCGATAAGACTAGAGCTAGACACATTGCCCCGATTGCCGCCAAACCAGTCAGCAGCACGGTGAGAAAGATACTAGGACGTACTATACCCTCAAACGTGACGATTTCGGTATCTCGATCGACTGAAGCCACCTTATAGGCGCGTTCGGTAAAATAGGCATCGAGCTGGGGTAATAAGACAGCTTCTGAGTCGTTACTTTCGAGTACCATTTGCTCGATGCGATCTTTAGTCGAAGCCCGAATAAAGAAAAACAGTCCGATCGCCAGTAGGATGGTGAGGATGAATGTAGAAGTCAGAACGGGATTATTCATGAATGAGTACAAATATTGACAGATAGCTGGTGTCGATAGTGAATCGGATGTCAACCGACTGACTATCCACTATCCACTATCCACTAAAATTACTATCTATTCTCGATCGACACATAAGGCTGTTGGTGCGAACCCGTGTAAATTTGAGTAGGACGGAAGATCCGATTTTCTTGGAGTTGCTCGTTCCAGTGTGCCAGCCAGCCAGCTACTCGTGCGATGGCAAATACTGGCGTAAATAAATCGGCGGGGATGCCCATTTTCCGGTAAACCAATCCAGAATAATAATCGACATTAGGGTAAATCCCGCGCGTGCCCAAATATTCTTCTAACACGCGCTCCAATTCTAGAGCGATATCATAGTAGGGATCTTCGCCAAATTTTTGGAACAGTTCCTCGGCTAACTCTTGAAGAATAGTCGCACGCGGATCTTTGACACCTTTATAAACCCGATGCCCGAAGCCCATAAACTTATGCTTGGGATCTTTTTCTAAACATTGCTCGACATATGGACGCACATTGGCGACAGAACCGATCTTTTCGAGCATTAGGATGACTTCCTCATTCGCCCCACCATGCAGAGGGCCTGCCAGCGTACCGACGGACGAGGCAATCACTGTGTAAGGATCTGCGAGCGTCGAAGCCGTCACCCGCGCGGAAAATGTCGAAGCATTCATCGTGTGTTCCGCATGGAGAATCAGACACACATCCATGACTTTTGCCACGATCGGATCTGGTTCTTTTTCTGTCAACATATATAGAAAGTTGGCAGCATAATCTAAATCGTCGCGTGGTAATACAGCATCGTTACCTTTCCGCATTAGTTGAAATGCGGCTACCATCGTCGGGATTTTTGCCAGCAATCTAATGATGGCTTGACTGACGTATTCGGGATTGGGTAATGTATGCCGCGAATAAAATAAGCCTAACGCAGCGGCTGATGCTTGGAGTGCATCCATCGGATGTCCGGTTTCGGGAAAACATTTCATCATGTCTTTAATCCGATACTTAATCCGGCGATGAGAATAAATCTCTGTCGAAAATTCTGTCAGTTCGGAGTGAGTTGGTAATCTACCCCAAATTAGTAAGAAGGCTGTTTCGAGGAAGTTACTGTGTTTGGCAAGCGATTGAACGGGAATACTGCGATATTCTAGAACGCCTTCTTTCTCCCCACGCTCGTTGACTTGAATGCCAACATAACTAATGCTGGATTTGGCAGCAGGAACTCCTTCTAATCCAGGTCTGTATTCAGGTTTGCGATCGCCTTCTGTCATAACATTGATGAATTAGTTAGCATGATTCATCATAGCTTGTTAGGGGAGATGGGAGATGGGAGTTGGGAGATGGGAGACGGGGGGACTGGGGGACGGGGGGACTGCGAGACTGGGAGACGGGGGGACGGGGAGATTTCCTTTACCCTTTATCCCTAAAACCTAAAGCCTAAAGCCTATCCCCTATCCCCCACCAATCGTAAATAAGCAGTAGCCAACGCATCTGCGTCGCCGACGTTGCCGGGGAAGAGGATGACGGGGAGATTGGGGAATTGGGGGTGGGTGGGTGGCGTGACAATTGCCGAACAACCGGGGAGGATCTGACCGATCGATCGGGCGACAGAGAGGGCTAATCCCTTGCTGAGGGTGTCGTTAGATGTGATTCCGCCTTTGCTAATCAAAAAGCCAAGATCGGGCGGTAGGTCGCAAATAACGTCCATTAGGAGCGCAGATACCGCTTCGCCAAATTGGAGGCGGATTTGGATGCTATCGAAGGAAAGTTCTTGGCGACTGGTATAAATTGCCGGGGTATCGCCAGCAGCATGGATGCTATTAATGCGATCGACGATCGATGCCAGCAATCCGGCTCTAATGGTAGCATTATCGCCTAAGAGTTGGGAGACATCGATTTCGACACCGACAATTCCGGGAGCCTGGAGGAGTTGGGTTAATTGCTCGGTGGTTTTTTGGACGTGGGAACCGATAATTACCGCACCGGGTTTGCCATCGCGGACGTATTTAAACATCTCGGCGGCGGGAATCGGTTGAGAGCCTAAATTAGCTAAAGAAGTCAGAATACTCGCACCGCTGCGGAACAGAAATTTCTTACCCTGACTGACAGCCGTGAGAATATCAACCGCAAACTTGTCGAAATCTGACTGTTGCTCGCCATCGACAACGCAACATCGATTGCGCTCTAATTGCATCAGTCGCTCTAGACTACCACTGCGAACTTCTGCAAGCAAGAATTGTACCACGCGATCGGCGGGAATTCGACCATGAGTTTTTTCGGCAACGTAATCGGGTAAATAACTATGGCTGTAGGCAAATACCGAATCGCGGGCAAATTCGGTTTTGTGAACGGGGGTTTCGACTCCATCGACTACTAGATAATGAATGCTATCGCGGGTAATTCTACCACCTTCAAAAAAGGCTGGCATTAAGAAATGCGCGTCAAAGCCGCCTAATTCCGCCGCAATGACATCGGTTTCGATCGGGTAATGTCCGCGCAGGGTAGAATCCGATCGACTTACTACTAAAAAGTTAGTAAAATTCAGCTCGGAGATTGCCGTCTTCAAATTTTGACAAACTTCTTGCGTCACTGCGGCGGCTTGAGCTGGTGTCATCGCCCGCGTATTTGTCAGAATAAAGAAAATGGGCACGCTATCGCTCAACCCTAGTTTCAATGTCGGCACATCCCACTGAGTCAATAGCAGGCAACTATGAACTGTTTGCGACCCAGTGGGGTCGTCATCGAGGACAATGATTTTAGGTTGAATTGTCATAGTTAGTTATTATTCGCCGAAATTTGCCTGTGTCATCAATAATATCGCTAATCCTTCACTCTAGCACTGCTTAAATCCAATCGCATGTTCGATAATTCCTGGTACGCTGTCGAGTTTAGCAATCTGATTTCTACTACTCCGAAATTAATTAAAATACTCGATCGAGAAATAGTATCGTACCGCACTACCGACGGTGGCATTCAGGAGATCGATAATACTTGTATTCATCGCGGTGCGGCACTTGTCAATGGTATTGTCAAAGATGATTGTATCGTTTGCCCTTATCATGGCTGGCACTATCGATCGGATGGTAATTGTATTAAAATCCCAGCAAATTCACCGCTAGTGGCTATTCCTAAAGCTGCCAAAATGCAGACTTATCCAATCCGAGAAAAATACGGATGGGTGTGGCTATTTTTAGGTAATGGAGAACCAGGAGAATTAACAGATCTGCCCAATTTCCCAGAAGTAGCAGCGGGTAAATTGCGATCGATTCAAGGTAAATTTAATTGGAATGCTAACTACGAACGTGTCATCGAAAATGGCTTAGATTTTGCCCACGCTCCATTCGTTCATTCAGGATCTTTCGGTAACCCCGATCTTCCCGAAATTGCCGAATTAGCGATCGAGAATTATCCCAATGGTGCCTGTGCTACTGTCAGTTTAGCCGCCACTCCACCCAAAGGCTTATGGAAATTTTTAGTCAGAGGCGAACGCGCGCCGATTAAAACTCGCACCGGATTTGTATTGCCCAATCTGACATTTTTAGAAGTTTATTTGCCATTCGGACAATTAACAATTTGGACTGCAAACGTCCCGATCGATCTCTATACTACCGTGAGTAAATGGATGAATTTTTGCAGCTTTTTTACCGGAAAATGGGCTGACAGTGATACAGATCGTCGCACCATGAAGATCTTCGAGCAAGATAAACCAATTGTCGAATCACAGCGTCCGCAATTAATCCCGCCCGATCTTACCGCCGAACTATTCGTCCCCGCCGATGGACTTCAGTTGCAGTATCGTAAACTTCGCCAACAGAAATCTATTTAGCACTCAACACAGATTGGTGATTATCAGCAAAAATACACTATTACTTAATAGTTCTAGATAATTCCCCTCCAGCATTGCTTTACCCGCAAATCGGCAGATCGGATCGTGTATTTTGGTGACATAGATTACAGTTCGATCGAGCTACTGTGCCATAATTGGGCTAACAAGATAAGCAAGTAAGCAATAACATGTAAACCAAGGAGGGTGTATAAGTATGTTAGAAAAAGTATTCTTGGCGGTCGCGATCGCCTGCGCGTTGTACTTAAATATCCAAATCAAGCCACAACCAAAAACAGTTGAAATCGGTGTCAATTACCCAGTTGAGATCTTACATCGATCTCAGTCGATGGTGCTAATGACAATCTAAATCTAGTTTAATCTTTGGAGCTTCTAAAGTTGCAATCGCGTTATTACCAGGTAGCTCTAGAGAATACCAATTAAGTAGTTAAAAAATTGTTGCGTCTGTACCTGTAGATAAATGACAGGAGATCGCAAAAATCCGTGAAAACGGCCTGAAAGATTTTAGGTATGATACTAATCGATCGACTTGCAATTCAACAAGCAACAAGCAACAAGATCCCCGACTTCTCAAAGAAGTCGGGGATCTGCTAGTATTTACTCGTTAAAGTTTTGCCATTGCCAATTCATCACTGCTGGTAGATCTACACCATGAGTATAGGCATATTGACGGCATTCGATTTGACGATTTTTCAACTTCTCTTTAGTATGCGCCCCCGCAATTTGCAATTTAGCTACCCGATCGATCGCATCAATGGCAATACTAAACCGATCGATTTGATTATTTATGGCTAATTCCATTGGTGTATTAATATTCCCTTTTTCCTTATAACCGCGAACGTGCAAATTGTCGTGGTTGGTGCGGCGGTAAGTGAGGCGATGAATCAACCAGGGATAACCGTGGAAATTGAAAATAATCGGTTTATTAGTTGTAAACAAACCATCAAAATCGCGGTCGCTCAAACCATGCGGATATTCGCTCGGCGGTTGGAGTGCGAGTAAATCGACAACATTAATAAACCGAATTTTAAGATCGGGAAATTCGGCATGTAAAATCGCCACAGCCGCCAGAGCCTCTTGAGTCGGAATATCGCCAGCACAAGCGATAACTACATCCGGTTCCACACCTCGATCGGTACAAGCCCATTCCCAAATCCCCAGCCCTTTAGTACAATGAGCGATCGCCGCATTCATGCTTAAATATTGCAAATGCGGCTGCTTATCAGCGACGATCGTATTAATCTGATTGGTACTCTTAAAACACAGATTGGAAATCGCCAGCAAACAATTCACATCCGGTGGTAAATAAATTCGCACCACCTCCGTACTCTTATTAGCAACGACATCTAAAAAGCCCGGATCTTGATGGCTGAAACCATTATGATCCTGTCGCCACACAGTCGAAGTAATCAACAAATTCAACGAAGAAATATCCCCCCGCCACGTTAATTTGCGCGAAATTTCCAACCACTTCGCATGTTGGTTGAACATCGAATCGATAACGTGGACGAAAGCCTCATAAGTCGAGAATAAACCATGTCTGCCCGTCAACAGATAGCCCTCCAGCCAGCCTTCCAAGGTATGTTCGCTGAGAATTTCCATCACCCGACCGTCTGGGGCTAGTTCAGCCCCATCAGCATCCTCTGGGAGGTAATTGCCCCACCACACCTTTTTAGTCGCCTCATACACCATCTGAAGCTGATTAGAAGCCGTCTCATCCGGCCCGAATAGCCGAAAATTATCGGGATTAGCGCGGATGATATCTCGCATAAATACCCCCAAAGGTTGAGTATTTGAAACGAGCATCTGTCCGGGGATAGCTACATCGACCCCATAGTTCCGAAAATCTGGCAACCGCAATACCTTGCGAATCAGACCACCATTCGCATGAGGGCTACTCCCCATCCGTTTGGCACCTTGCGGCGCGACTGCTCGGAACTCCGATCGCAATTTCCCGCCATCGTCGAATAATTCTTCGGGATGGTAACTGTGCAGCCAGTCCGATAACATTTGGAGCTGTTCGGGACGCTGTTTGACTTCCTTGAGTGGGACTTGATGCGATCTCCAGGAGCCTTCTAACTTATGCCCATCTAGCTCTTTAGGGCACGTCCAACCCTTGGGAGAGCGGAGGACGATCGCCGGATACAATGGACGTGTAGTATCGCCATCCTGACGCGCACGTGCTTGTAAAGCCTGAATATCTGCCACACAGCGATCGAGTATCGCCGCCATTGTCTGGTGCATGGTATCGTAGTCTTCCCCCTCCACAAAGTAGGGCGTATAACCATAACCTTGCAATAACCGTTCTAATTCCTCATGGCTAATCCGCGCCAACACCGTCGGATTATTAATTTTATAACCATTCAGATGCAGAATCGGCAACACCACCCCATCCCGACGCGGATCGAGGAATTTATTAGAATGCCAAGCGGTGGCTAACGGCCCAGTTTCAGCTTCACCATCGCCAATAACCGCAATACTAATTAAATCGGGATTGTCGAATACCGCACCATAAGCATGGGAAATACTATAGCCCAGTTCACCCCCTTCATGAATCGAGCCGGGAGTTTCGGGCGTACAGTGACTACCGATGCCGCCTGGAAAAGAAAACTGGCGAAAGAACGCCAGCATCCCTTCGGTATCTTCCGTTTTATCGGTATAAATTTCTGAATAACTGCCCTCTAAATAAACCGGAGCCAGCACACCGGGCGCACCATGTCCGGGGCCAGTAATATAAATAGCGTTCAGATCGTATTTATTAATAATCCGGTTGATATGAGTGTAAATAAAGCTCAACCCAGGGCTGGTACCCCAGTGTCCTAATAAGCGATTTTTAATTTGATCGGAGGCGATCGGTTCGCGCAGGAGGGGATTATCTTTAAGATAAATCATCCCCGCTGCTAAATAGTTGCAAGCTCGCCAAAAGCCGTGAATTTGATGTAATTCTGAAGGGCTGAGAGCTGTTGACGAGGCTGAAGTCAGATTTGGATCGATCTTTGGGATACTACTTACCACAATCATTTCCACAGATAACTTCTTCACCCTACTACTGCTGTCATCAGTTGCCAACCTCCTTTAGCAGGATCTCAAGATCTATCTAAAGATAGATTGCAAATTCGATCGATCCCAGTGGGTACTCTGTGCCGATTTAACGCGGTCGATCGCCATTTTACTCGATGGTCCCATCCCGCCGCAACTCGTTGGCGTAGCCTCTTCTAAGGAACTTAGCTGAAACTGGCTCAGAGCAAGGATCTGTAAATTGGGTTGAAGCATGAAATTAGGGCGTGCCCAAACAAAGTTTCTTTCACCCTTTAGACGACATTTATGTCGGCTCAGATG
>NZ_JANPLS010000482.1:0-2081 GCF_031422475.1 Chamaesiphon sp. VAR_48_metabat_403 | reverse complement strand
AGCCCCGGCCGCATGGCCGAGCTGCGCGCGATGCGCCTGAACTACGCCAACCCGGTGCACCACGAGCGGCTGATGGTCGTGGTCGAAGAACGCCTCGGCCACGAGCTGGCTTCTTGGTAACTCCATCTCTCGACGCTAAATCCTTCAAAATCCCCTCACTCGTCACCTTCGATCCAAAAGGTGGATTCGTCAAAATCATCGTCAACCCACCTGGATAAAAACCTGGTCGATCCGGCAACCCCTCCATAATGCCACCAGTAATACTCGCTAATGGTTGCAGCGCATCCATCGCCTTTAAATCTGCATACTGCGCTCCATTCATCAGACAATTCACCCTCGCCACATGCATCACATTTCGAGAGATTTCCGCTCCAAATAACCGATTCTCGCGGAATTCTAGAAACTCTTGAGTTGGCTCATCTGAGTTAGTTACATCAATTCCTGCTGTTTCTACCTTTTTCAATTCCTGCTTACGCACATAGTCTAATACATGAGTCAACATCCGCGCCGAACCACAGGCAGGATCGCCGACAAAATCATTTACAGTTGGCTGCAAAATTCCCACCATCAGGTTAATTACTGGAGTAGGCGTAAAATATTGCCCTAAATCGTCCCGAAATGTCTTGCCCAAGAAATCTTCAAATACGCCCCCTTTTACATCTGCTGTAGACTTACGCAAACTCCAAGGTTGCAAACGTTCGACAATCATCTGCGTTGTATGGGGTTTAAATTCCAACGCATCGGATTCTGTAAATGCCAACCGAATTCCCAGGTTATCCCCAAACTTGTCGGTTAACGTGTCCCGCTCCCACTGCTTCGCCTTCTCAAATGTATCTCGCACCTGCACCATCAAACGTTCTGGGTCAGTTTCACCCTGTTTGTAACTGAACACATAGGAACGCATCTCTCCCGTCTTTTTGACTAGATCGATCGTTGCTTGCTCGTCATACCACTTGGCGAACAGAAACTTAACCATTGCATCCACAGCTTCCTGGGGTTGTAAGCCTTCATTATCTCGCAGGATCGAGTGACAACCCGATCGAGTATCGCCCAATACTTCTCGAAATTTATCACGAGTCAAAGGTTGGAGTCCAGTTTGAATGCCATCCGGCTCGCTCGGATTCAAAATTACTTTAAACGGACTATGCTCGGCTGCCAATCTGGCACTTTCGTACTTTGGCAGATCGCCAATTTCCTGAAGAGCGCGGGGATAATCCAGATCGCGGCGATAGATTTTGGTATTTGTGCCACTGGTGAGAACAGCATATCGAGCAGAAGGTGACGCACTCATATAAGCATTGAGACGATTCAAATGTTCGATCCAGCCTTCTGCCTCTGTCCCTTCAAATTTTTTGCTCGGCTCCATCGCCTCGATCATAATGAAGGCAACATCTAAACCACCACCAGCTCCAATATAGCGATCGTCGTAGACAATCAAATCTGCACATCCCTGATACCGTCGTCCACCCTGATGCGTTCCCTGCGAAAAATCCGCAGAGAGTTCCAATTCCAAAGCATTCAGTGGCACACCGTATTCTTCAGATAGAAGAGAGATCGCCCATAATGTCACCGGATCTTCTGCGGGACGCACATAGGTTCCATCGGTCTTAAATAACTTAGACAGATTAAACTGTTTCCGATAGTTCTCTGGAACGTTGGCTGGATTTTGGTAGGGGTTGGTGAAGTTGGTAAACGGCATTAAGTCAGCAGAATATTTAGAGAGCAGTATGCATGACTTTACTATAATCCCTAAGAATAGTAGTTTGCCTGACTTTAGACTTATTCAATAGAATGATGATTCGATGTCAAGTCCAAGTTCGTTACAATGAGATGCTATCTGTCAGGGTGAAAATCGATGCATCGTCTCGCAACAATACCAGGTGGTTGGAATCCTGCGGCTGAAGATGTGATATTTATCGATCGATAGCCAGCATAGATCCTAAAACTTACTACTCTATTGTGATGCTTTAACTTTCTCAATATCTGCAACCACTGCATTCAACGATCGATCCTCAATATCTGCGATCGTTTGTACCGCCTGATAAATTCTCAAAGGCGTGTCTTTTAGATCATTGCTTACG
>NZ_JANPLS010000481.1:0-2823 GCF_031422475.1 Chamaesiphon sp. VAR_48_metabat_403 | reverse complement strand
TAGCCAAGATCAAACGCAGCGATCGAGATAAGGAAACAGTCTACTATGCTTATGTGACCGACGATAGTCGCAAGCTGATGCAGGTAGTCTCCCTGCGACAATTAGTATTTACCCTGCCCGATACGCCAATTACCGACATTGCTAGCGATCGAGTAATTAAAACTTACACCGAAACACCCCAAGAAGAAGTAGCGCGGCAGATGCAGCGGTATGATCTGATTGCGGTACCTGTAGTCGATCGGGAGGATCGATTAGTGGGGATTATTACGATCGATGATGTTGTCGATATTTTACAAGAAGAAGCCACCGAAGACATCCAAAAACTCGCTGGTGTGGGTAGCGGCGAAGATTCTTCCCTGTCCCCGCCTTGGAGTAAATTGCAAAACCGCCTGCCCTGGTTGCTGGGAATTATGGCACTATATATCGGTGCATCTAGTTCGATCGCCCCCTTTCAAGATACGATTTCTAAGGTGCCAGTACTTGCCGTGATTATGCCACTGTTCTCTAATACTGGTGGCGCAGTCGGCACTCAAGCTTTGACTGTCACCATTCGTTCCCTTGGTGTTGGTGAAGTCACCCCTGGCGATACCCTCGAAATCCTTGGTAAAGAGGTGCTAGCAGGACTAGGAACGGCGATCGGTCTTGGTTTGACAATGATTGTACTCGCACTGATTTGGACACCGCCCAGCGAACGCTGGGTGGCAGTGGTGGCAGGAATTGTGATGGCAACAAATACCGTAATCGCCGTAACTTTAGGGACATTATTACCGATGGGTTTCAAACGGCTAGATTTAGATCCGGCTCTAATTAGTGGGCCATTGGTAACAACATTACTAGATACGATCGGATTTATTCTGTTTCTGTCGTTAATTACGATCGGGAGTACTGTTTTACATCCATAGCCGATCGAGGCGGGGCGTTCGCGTTGGCGTAAGCCTGCCTTAGGCACAGCGTACCGGAGGTAATCGGCTGAGTTTCAGATTATAATAACTGTAGAATTGAGGTTTATTATGAGTCCTTTACTCGAAAAAATTTTGGCAGATGTAGACAGGTTGGAACCGTCGGAGCGATTAGAAGTTGTTGCTCGTGTCATTGCCCGATTACAACAACCAGATCGCCCATTACCAAAAAATAAATTGAGTCGCAAAAAGTTGTTTGGTTGTCTGCGAGGACAGGTTACGATGTCAGAGGATTTTAACGATCCTCTGAGTGACTTTGCTGAGTATATGTAATGAATTTATTACTAGATACACATGTTTTGATTTGGCTGGTAGAAGGCAGTGACAACTTGAGTCAATCCGCAAAGCAGGCAATTGAAGATGAGCAAAATAGCTTATATCTGAGTATCGCTAGTTTATGGGAAATGACTATTAAAATGAGTTTGGGTAAGCTACAGCTAGGAATTTCACTCGATCGAATAGTAGAGTCTTATCTCTTACCCACCAGTATAGAAATTCTGCCGATTAACCTCAATCATTTATTAATTCTACGAGATCTACCTTTACATCATCGAGATCCTTTCGACCGGATACTTATTTCCCAAGCACAATCAGAAGAGTTGACTTTGGTATCGGCAGATAGATTATTTAGCGATTATCTAGTCCAAATCCTTTGGTAGTTTTGCGCTGGTAAATTAAGATGCCTCCCTATTCCCTATCCCCTATCCCCTAAAATGACCTGGACGCGCCGACATATCCTATCGCTAGCAGACTTTACCCCCACAGAGTACGATACCGTCCTCCAGACCGCCGCTAGCTTCAAAGAAGTGCTATCGCGTCCCGTCAAGAAAGTACCCACCTTACAGGGGCGTGTAGTTGCCAATCTGTTCTTTGAATCTTCCACCCGCACCCGCAGTAGTTTTGAATTAGCCGCCAAACGCCTCTCTGCCGATACCCTCAACTTTGCAGCGGCGACTTCTTCGCTTACCAAAGGCGAAACCATTCTCGATACCGCCAAAACCTATCTGGCGATGGGCGCAGACTTAATGGTAATCCGCCACAAACAAGCTGGAGTTCCGCACGCGATCGCCACGGCATTCGATACAATGGGAGTGAAAGTAGGCATCTTAAATGCTGGCGACGGACAACACGAACATCCTTCGCAGGCGTTATTAGATCTACTGACTATTTGCGCGACGATCGATCCCATCAATCCCCGGTTATCATTACTTAAAGATAAAAAAATCGCGATCGTTGGTGATATTTTACATTCGCGCGTGGCTCGATCGAATATCTGGAGTCTGACAGCTAGCGGTGCTAAAGTACATCTGTGTGCCCCACCAACCCTACTCCCCGCCGAATTTGCGGACTATTGCCAACAGCCACGGGATGGAATCGATAAGTCCCATTTATGTATTCATTGGCAGATCGAACCCGCCCTTCAAGATGCCGATTTTGTCATGACGTTACGACTCCAACAAGAGCGCATGACAGACCACTTATTACCGAGTTTGCGCGAGTATCACCAACATTACGGCATCACTAGAGAACGTTTAAAATTGTGCCATCCACATGTCAAAATTCTCCATCCCGGCCCTACAAATCGTGGTGTCGAAATTACCTCCGATCTCATGGACGATCCTGCCTTGAGTCTCATTTCCGAACAAGTAAATAACGGCGTAGCAATTCGGATGGCTTTGCTCTATTTGATGGGAAATACGAAGGAGCGGGGAGCGGGGAGCGGGGAGCGGGGAGAGTAAGAAGTAAGGAGAGTAATTGCTCGGATTTGTTGAAGAATTTGGGGATATATCCGTTACTGCGCGGCGGTTGTTATACTTAGATCCTGACCTAACATAACTCCCCACACTCCCAGTCCCCCAGTCCC
>NZ_JANPLS010000480.1:0-4869 GCF_031422475.1 Chamaesiphon sp. VAR_48_metabat_403 | reverse complement strand
TAAGTTAGGTTTTAGGTTTTAGGTTTTAGGCTTTAGGCTTTAGGGGTAAAGGATAAAGGGTAAAGGGTGAAGGAAATATCTCCCCGTCTCCCCGTCTCCCCGTCCCCCCGTCCCCCCGTCCCCCCATTTCCCCGTCCCCCCATTTCCCCAACTATGCAACGTCGCTCCTTTCTAGTCACCCTGGGTAGTCTGGCTCTAGGAAGTGGCTTAACTAGTTGTCAAAGTCAAGATCGGTCTATTTTAAGATTGTTAGCTCTCAAAAGTTCGCTGCCATCTCAATTATTGGGCGAGTTTAGTAAATCGATTCAACCTGCCGATGTCAAAGTAGAATTAGTTGGTGAAAGTCAATTTAAAGAGACGATCGTTCAGCTTCAAGAATGGTATAAAACTGGTAAAGCAGAAGCCAAAGGATTAAAAGTACCACTAGTACCGCCAGCTAAATCTGCTGAATATATTCCCAACTTGGTAAGTATTGGCGATGCTTGGTTGCCAACGGCAATTCAGGAAAAAATCATTCAACCGATCGCAGTAAAAGATCTCCAGAATTGGGGTAAATTAGAATCCCGCTGGCGAAAATTGCCCCAACGAGACGATCTCGGTAATAATAGTGCTAACGGGCAAATTTGGGGCGTTCCCTATCGCTGGGGAACGACGGTAATTATCTATCGTCGCGATCGATTGACAGAGGCGAATATTCCCATTCCCAAGGATTGGGAAGATCTCTGGAATCCTCAGCTCAGACAAAGGATTTCAGTTTTAGATCGATCGCGAGAAGTCATTGGTTTGACTTTGAAAAAACTGGGGTATTCATATAATTTACCCGATCTCAGTCAGGCAAACGACCTCAATTTAAAACTAGCAAAACTCCATCAGCAAGTCAAGTTTTATAGTGCTGATAATTATTTACAACCGCTAGTCATGGGCGATACTTGGGTGGCGGTAGGTTGGTCGTCAGACGCGATCGATCTGTTGCAAAAGAATCCCGATCTTGGCGCGATCGTCCCTACTTCAGGTACGGCAATATTCGCCGATTTGTGGGTACAGCCAGCACTATCTAGCAAACTCACACCAGCAGAACGTCTAGCTGCCAATAACAATAATCGAGCTACGTTAAATCGACAGTGGCTCGACTATTGTTTGCAAACCAAAACCAGCGAGCAAATTTCGATCTTTACCAATGCAACAGCTCCATTACTGACTAGTCTTGCTGCTAATGAAATTTCGCCCGATCTGCAAAATAGAACGTTAGTTTTGCCATCTAAAAGTATTTTAGATAATAGTGAATTTATTTATCCATTATCATCCAAAAGTAAGGAGCAATACGATCGATTGTGGCGAGAAATTCGCAACACAAAAATTAATCCATAACCATCTTTTAGTTGTGAATTGCAATTTTCCCCCGCGCCCCCCTTCCGAACGAATAACTTACTGCATATTACTATAAAGTACTATGTCAATTTATCCAGCAAATAATTCACAGGCAATATATATCGATGTAGACTGTACCGATTCTAATAACTTTGCCCAACCCCAATCGTCAATTTGTTCTGCACATGCTTGATGTCGATCTGTATCTACGGGTATTAAAGCTGTGAGCATTTCGATCGCGATTTGACTCAAAGTTTCAGCAATCGCATTTGCACTCACCACATCTGTACCTTTGACTAATTTACTTTTTTTGGCAACGATCTGACAAGCCTCTCTAATTGATTGGGCTGCGGCTTGTTTGGTCATTAGGTCATTACTAGCCAATTGCGAAAAATAACGCTCGATCGAGTCCCATTCAGGGCGGAGATTGCGAATTAATAGCTCGACTGTATGTAAATAAATACCGAGATCGATAATTAAATCGGTAGCTTTTGCCTGTCTGGCTAAAAATAGTCCGCCAGCTAAAACTAATTGTGGGGAAGTATAGTTAAAAGCATCGCCAACGGTGCCCCATTCTCGATATAAGTCGGCGATATTAAGTTGATGATAATTAGCATCCGATTGTAATGATAGGCTGACGGGAAAATAACTAGCAATTAAATCGGCATCTAACTGGGATGTGAGAATTTGAGTGCGATTATAGTGACATACTTCTGAGATCTTTACCCGCTGTATTTCCAGTCGATCGAGAATTTTTTCACCATAAGTATGCGGTTCGATGCCGATTCTTAAATCTGTTAATGGCTTTGATTCGATCGCCATTTTTTTATACAATTCACCAAACCGATTACCACCTTGAGTCAGGGTAATAAATGGAATCGAATAGTTGTGTTTATCGTCATCGGGTAGCGGGAATTCATCGCCCCACATAGTAAATAATAACGGTGGACTCCAGTATTCATTTTGCAATTCTCTGGCGATCGATTGAATGGCGATCGGACACCATGCAGACTCACCCAAATAATTACTAACCTTCTCTATTCCTACATCCCAACAATAAGCTAAAAAATCGTCGGCAACGCCAAAGGGATAAGGTAAACCTGCCATTTGTCCGATTTGAGTATTGATATCGATATATAAATCGCGCTTAGGTAAAGCTTTTCTCATTTCCCGATCTTGACTGGCAATGCGATCGAGTAATTCTTTTCGCGCTTGCGATTTAAAAAACCATAATGGATACAAAGAACCAATTGCCGTCGTGACAACTTGAATATATCGATCGGTATCGAGATAGATAATTCTTTGAATTAACGAACCGCGATCTGCACCAGTAAAATCTACTCGCGGCGGTTGAATGCCCACCCATAGATCTTTAATTTCAGATAGACTTATTTTATTACTAAAACTTTCCCAACCACCATTAAGTGCGACTAATTCGATCGCATAATCTCCCCACTGTTCTAGATACCGATCGTACTTACTATCCTTCTTGCCACGCCTAGCTTCTGGTTCGATCGTTTTATGTCGATCGATCGCCATATCTAATAGTTTATTCAACCGTTGTAAAAGATTATTGGGCGCATCCAAACCATAAAAACTCCGACACTGATAGATCGAATTGAGCGGACTTTCGCCTTTATCTACCGACTTACCACAAAACCAGATTTCCCAGGCTTTTTTACTCAATCCGACAACAGGTTCTCGTTCGATTTCACCAGTCGGTTTTGCAAATAAATTACCCAATTGCAAATCAGCGACTAACTGCTTGACACAATAGCGATGTTCCTTGCCGTCTACTTCTCTCAATTGCGCCAGCACCACCATCCACCGCAGATGATCGGCGAGTAATTTGGGGATTTGCATTGACTGGCTTCTTGAGTTAATTGTCGTCATTAGTTGCGTGAAGAGTTGGGATCGAAATTGTGTCGAGCGGTTATACTCGATCGAGTCATAAAAATGGATGGTAGTAATGGAACTACATGTTTTTGTCTATGGTACGCTCAAGCCTGGAGGGGTGAATTTCAATCGCTATTGTGGAGATCGAGTAATTGCGACTAGGCGTGCTTATATCTATGGGGAATTATACGACTTACCAAGATTGGGTTATCCCGGCATAATTCATGGTAACAGCCACGTACACGGATTTGTCCTCTCTTTCGATAGCCAGACAATTTTACCCGCCTTAGACGCACTCGAAGACTTCGATCCGCGCCGAAATCCCGCAGAGAATGATTATAACCGCGAATCGATCGTGGCATATCTATCTGCCGTTGGTGTAATCTCTCCTTTGGAGAATCGAACTTCAACTATCTCGGCGTGGACTTATTTTATGAATCCCGATCTGGTTCGTCGATCGGGTGGTATCCTAATTCCTGACGGCTGGTGGGAACCGGGTTAAAGACTGTTGGTATTTTACTTGCAATTCACTATCCACTAGCCACTATTCGCTACTCACTCTAAAATTATGAGAGAGTGTTATCGTTTTTTATCGATCTCTGTCCGATCGAGCCAAAACTGTCTAGAATCGAGTTACCGTAATTCCGTTTCAGGATAAGCTCATGGCAGTCAAACAACAATTTACCAGCTTTGAAGATGCGATCGCCAATAGCGATCTACCAGTTTTGGTGGACTTCTACGCTACTTGGTGCGGCCCATGTAAGATGATGGCAGATATCTTGGAACGTGTCAACGTGCAACTAAATGGTCAAATAAGGATTATCAAGATCGATACCGATCGCTATCCTCAAATCGCCTCCGACCATCGCATTCAAGCATTACCAACTTTGGTAGTATTTAAAGATGGTGCGCCTGTTGATCGGATCGAAGGAGTCCTTCAGGCCGATCGGCTGGTAGACAGGCTTCAACAGTTTTTGTAAACGCTCGATAATATAGCCCCGACTTCTCCAGAATTCGGGGCTATATTGTCTATTTATTTCGCGATTTTTGTCGATCGATTTCCCGTTGGAGTTCCTCGATCTCTCGTTTCAATCGCTCGGCTTCACTAGTCGCGGGTGCAGTCGTAGTAGATGTTTCGACGCTAACCCGTGCATAATTGCCCTTGCGAATATCTTGATAATCGGTGGAATTTGCCCACTCTTGGATATAATGAATTCGTTCGACAGGAAATGGGTGACTCAACATCCCATTAGCTCCCGAATACATCAAAGCTTTATAGATTTGATTCAGTCCATCTGTATCCAAATTTCGATAATTTTCCGACTGTTTGATAAATTCATCGAGACTGCATTCATTGATGAATTTTGCACTACCTCCAGATATTTTCATCATGGTTGTCATTACAGTGCGCGGATTTTCCATCACGAGGAGTGCGGCTCGATCGGCAGAAAGTTCGGCTTTCCGTCGCCATTCATAAAATGCCAAAATCAAACCATTACTAATAATATTTCCCAACCCAAACGTCATCTCACCAATGGTTGATGCTGCATTCAGCACCCACATCGCCATCTGAAGCTGCTTTTACGGCGCGCATGGCCTCACCCA
>NZ_JANPLS010000479.1:0-2878 GCF_031422475.1 Chamaesiphon sp. VAR_48_metabat_403 | reverse complement strand
TATCATCTGTAATTGCGATTACTTCGATCGGGCAAGGCGTGCAAAGAGCCACTGAGTTGAGAATAGAGGCATTGGGTACCAATATCCTGCAAGTTTCCGCAGCCGCAGCGAGAACGGGCGGCATCAGTCAGGGAGCTGGTTCTGCGAGTACCCTGACTTGGGAAGATGCGCGATCGATCGCCAAACAAGTTCCCGCTGCTACTGCGGTGTCAGCGTTCTTATATCGCCCAGGTGTTCAGGTGGTGAGGGGTAACGTTAATATTTCAATAACTGCCATCGGCACGGATTTAAACTTTCCAGCGGTAAGAAATGTCAAGCCGCAACTAGGGACATTTTTTCAGCAGCAGGATTTGGATATAGCCAAAGCAGTCGTGGTAATCGGTGCCAAAATTCGAGACGATTTGTTTGCACCATCCGAAACGGCAATCGGTAGCGATATTCGGATTCAGGGCAAGCGTTATCGCGTGGTAGGGGTGATGGAGCGGAAAGGGGCTGTCGGGCTGCAAGATATGAATAATGTGGTGTATCTGCCACTGACTAATATGTCTGCCGAGATTGTTGGTAACAATGCGCTCACAGGTGTGGCAATTAACGGCTTTTGGGTAAAAGCGAGTAATCCCGATCGACTTGAAGCAGCGGAATTTCAAGTGACGAATGTGCTGCGGCTGCGCCATAATATTCGCCCACCCAAAGAGGATGATTTTACTGTCACGAATGAAGTGGATCTGATTAAGACTTTCACGAATATTATGGGATTGTTGACACTGATGGTTACGGCGATCGCCGGAATTTCTCTAGTCGTTGGTGGCATTGGCATCGCGAATATTATGCTGGTTTCGGTGATGGAACGGACGCGGGAAATCGGGCTGAGAAAAGCAGTCGGGGCAACTAGTGGAGCAATTCTGAATCAATTTTTGATGGAATCGATCGTGATTTCGAGTATTGGCGGTGCGATCGGGATTGGATTGGGTGTCGCGATCGCTTTTGCTACCGCAACAATCTTCAAATTCCCCTTTGTGGTGTCGTTATTATCAGTGGTGGTGGGTTTTGTCCTTTCGCTGATTGTTGGGGTACTGGCGGGCGGTATTCCTGCCCGTAATGCGGCAAAGTTAGACCCGATCTTGGCATTGCATGGGGATTGATTGATTATGGCAGAGCAGCACAGCGATTGAAATCGCCGCTAGTGCTGCAAAACCCGCCTACGCGGGTTAGAAATCTCAGTCCGCGTAGGCGGACTTCGCAACATGAGCCACGATTTCAATCGTTGGCATCTCATAATCGTTGGCATCTAATAACTATGGCAAGTATGATTTCGCTCAAAGATATTACCAAAACCTATCACTTGGAATCGCTCGATGTCCCAGTACTCAAGGGCATTAATTTATCGATCAAAGAAGGCGAATACGTCGCGATCATGGGTGCTTCTGGTTCGGGGAAATCAACTTTGATGAATATTATTGGCTGTCTCGATCGACCCAGCAGTGGACAGTATTTTTTAGCAGGGCAAGATCTGACGACTCTCGATGATGATGAACTCGCCGATATTCGCAATCAATATATTGGGTTTGTGTTTCAACAGTTCAACCTCTTACCAAAGCTCACATCCCTCTCGAATGTGATGTTACCGATGATTTATGCTGATGTCGATAAGTCACAGCGAATCGAACAAGCTACAGACGCATTAGTCCAAGTCGGTTTGAGCGATCGCATCCAGAACCGTCCCAATCAGCTCTCCGGCGGACAACAACAGCGGGTAGCGATCGCCCGTGCCTTAGTCAATCATCCCGCCTTAGTCCTCGCTGATGAACCTACTGGGGCACTAGATTCCACCACCTCTGAGGAGATTATGAATCTGCTGACAGAGTTGAATCAACAGGGTACGACGATCGCAATTGTCACTCATGATGCTAATGTTGCCGCCAGAACAAAACGGATAATTCGGATGGTAGACGGGGTAATTGTTGAATCGAACTGAATAATTTGGGAGTTGAATATATTTATTCCTATTGACTCGTTTGCGTAGCCTACCGGAGGTACTCAATCTCTCCGAAAATCACCCCTTTGATAGATGGTATTATCTATACCCAATTGATAAAATATAGATGCAATTAATGGATAGACATTTGTATGCAAAGTAGAAAATTCGTTGTTGTTTTACCGATAATCTTGATTAGTCTACTAGCTAACGAAGTTAATGCTCAGGTTAAACAAAACCGATTGCGAAATACACTTACAGGCGCAGATAGTTGTTTAGATATTATCGAAGATGGTAAAAGCAATCGATTGACTATGGCTAAATGCGGCAATATCGCTGGACAACGCTGGAGCATGACAGGTAGTGCAAAGAATCCTCAAGCTTATCGCCTACAGACTCCACTTACAGGTGCAAATAATTGTTTGAACCTCATCAATGATGGTGAAAATAATAAAGTAACAATGGCTAAATGTAGCAACCTACCTGGACAACTCTGGACTGTTACACCGAGTAAGACAGTTCCTGGTAACTCTGGCTATTATTTTGTGACAAATGCACTGACAGGTGCGAGTAATTGTTTGAACGTTCTCAATGACGGTAGAAACAATCAACTGACGATGGCAAAGTGTGACAACATTTCTGGGCAGAGCTGGAAAATCACCAGCACTCGTTAATCCTCTATTAATGATTAAAACTGCTTAGAGGATAATTTTCCTCACAGGTTCCTCATCTTCTTTTAATACTATGAGGAGTATTCACTTTTCTTAGTATTAATAGGGGTAAAATCTATGAAATGGCAACAATTAATTTTGGCATTTATAGCTACTATTTGTTTGATTTTTGCTGGCAATGCTCTAGCACAAACTGATATTAATATTAACAATAACAACCTGATTCGCTTTG
>NZ_JANPLS010000478.1:0-4361 GCF_031422475.1 Chamaesiphon sp. VAR_48_metabat_403 | reverse complement strand
GCAGATCGAATAACTTGGACATACAGCTACGAATCTGAGCAAGTTTCACAGAACTCCGAAAAGGCTCAAATACAGTAGCAGTTTCAGAACACTGCGCTAATAGTCCTAAATCTGAAGTTATTTTCTCATTCGGAGTCGGGGTGAAATAAACATCCATTTCCCGAACTTCGCCACTAATTTTTAGTGAAGTCTGAACCTCACCCAAAGGTGATAATAAAGATTCCAGAAAATCTTTTGCAAATTGGTCGTGTGGAAATCGAGTCATCGATCGTGCTAGTTTTAGTGAGTCGCCTGAAGTTCAGCATAGGCTTAGTGTCTACACCACACAAGTGACGACATAGACATCGGTTTCACCAGGTAAACCGATCGTGAAGTAGAGCTTAATCTTATCCCAACCCTGCTCGAAGCCCGTCTTCACACCACGGAGCAATTCTTCATTCGTCAAACCTTTATTAATAATATCCCGCAACCGTTGGGTACCCGCTTCCGGCGCGAAAGTTAAGCCACCTTTGCGCGTACCACCGATGACATTGGCGATATCTTCATCAAATCTATCCACCCGCTGACTGGGAAGCGAGAGCGAGATATTCTCATCCTTGAGCCGATTCTTGATTTCCAAGCCCACGGCGGGGAGGGCGAGATAATCCGAGCAACTAAGGGAGAGGAGAGAGAACTCATCATAACCCGTAGATCGCAATTCTAATTATTCGATCGAATTTAATAAATTTTAGCTTTATTGGACTCAGAAATCGCTGCAAGCACTTTTTTACGATGTAAATACATGTTCCAGAGATAGATCGCAAACTATCGAACAAACAATAGGGCATCGACATGAAATAGTTTACCTAATAAATCGGCACTCGATCGACCGATCTCAGCTTTACCAGTTAATACGTCTTCAACTGCCTTAGTAGAACCAAAAATATGCACCAGCTCGGATGGCTGCATATCTCTCTGATCCATCAAAAACGATAACATCGATCGAGGGTTATTCTCTGTTTGAGGTTGATAAAATTCCTGCTCAAACTTCTCAATTAATACAACTAACAACTCATAAAGTTCTTGTTGTTCGGGTGTACGACTGGGTAAGTGCATCAACTTCTCTACCATCGCCAGAGCTTGCTCATTCTCCTCTTCTGTTTTAATTAGCTTTGGCTGATATTCAGATAATAAGTCTATATATCGATCGCGATTAAAAGTAAGCGTCATTTTTCTATTGCTCCTTATCGTACTCTGCGTGAGTGAGAATATATTTGATGTAGATTATTTTTAGTAAAACCATACACGGATATTGAATACACCGGATGGAGTTCTGCTAATAGTTCTATTTTTTGCCCTACGACATTCTATCCCTCCAGTCACATTCTTTGCTATCCAAACATAGAAATCCCCGATTCTAACCTTTGATGGTAATTTAATACTGACAGATTTTCGGATGATACCTGTCTTTTTCATCAATTCTAAGTTAATTTTAAATTCTTTTGTACACTTGCTTCTGTATTTTGTCTGTCTTTCTCTGAGTTGCTCAGGACTTAATGGGTCTAGTCCTAACTTAGCTGAATAACTAAGTCTCATATGATAGTCAATCATTTCATCATAATCAACTTCTGCTACTATAGCTTCTTGACCTTTAATTACTCTACTATGCTTGATTTGTGGAACTTGCTCTACATATTTTTCCTTAGTACTAACATTTGTTAACTCAAAAAATACATCTCCTGTTATCTTATTTACAGTTAGATCGAAAGTAAAAAATTCAAAGTTCAGCGTTGTATATATTTTATCTACAAAGTTGTGCAAATGAAATGATGGTGCAACTGCAATTAGTTTAACTGGTTTTCTGTAGTCTATTCCATTTAATCGTGGCTTGTTTTCAATCAATCCATGATAATATCTGGTGAGTTGCTGAACAATATATCTATCCTCTGTATTTTTCAACTCAATAATAGTCAATTTTCCTTGATTATCTGTTGCTAAAACATCACAGATTTCAGTCCCAATTCTATATTGCCTAGAGATTGGCGATAAATTCAGTAATCTATCTAAGTGAATGAACACAAAGTTTTCAAGCTCTGTCTCACTTTTAAATTTAAAATTCCCTTCTTTTGTCTTGATTATTGTGCTCAATGGTAAAAGCTACCTCTTTATGGATCATTAGCTAGTATTCCCATTTATAGCTATAAATATGACACAATCCATGACTTCTACTTCTTCAGTCCCAAAGTAATTGTACTATGAGCATCAATTGCGACACGATCCGTCATCTAATTGACTCATTATTTCAGCTACTGACTTCGGTTTCAACTTGCCCGATTGTACATCCAATGCCGCTTGTCGTGCGTATTCTGCGAACTCAGTTCTACGGGTTTCAGATTTGTGCGATCGGATTGCTATTACTAGAGCTTCTTGTTCTTCGGGAGGTAAGTCTAGGGCAGCTTCTAAAACTTGTTGTAATGTAGTCATCTTTTTAAATCGGTTTAGTTTGTTTGCAGTGTTCGATCGCTATCACGACATCGATTCTCTTAACCCGATCGCGATTTTACTGTGTTCTTCGATTTGGGACATTACCTGACGAGCGCGACTAATTACTTGTGGGGGTAAACCTGCCAAGCGTCCGGCTTCGATACCGTAGGATTTACTCGCGCCGCCCGGTTGGACTTGGTGGAGGAAGATAATTTTGTCGGGTAATTCTTTGACTGTGACTTGGTAATTTGCCACGTTGGGGAGGATGGAGGCGAGTTCGTTGAGTTCGTGATAATGGGTGGCAAAAATCGTGCGCGAACCGATTTCGTTGGCGAGATATTCCGATACCGCCCAGGCGATCGAAAGTCCGTCAAATGTAGCGGTACCGCGTCCGATTTCGTCTAGTAAAACGAGGGAGTTGGGGGTGGCGTGGTTGAGGATGTTGGCGGTTTCATTCATCTCGACCATGAATGTGGATTGTCCGGTGGCGAGATCGTCTACTGCTCCGACGCGGGTGAAGATGCGATCGCAAATCCCTAATGTGGCGGCGGTGGCGGGAATAAAACTACCAATTTGCGCCATGATTTGAATCAAGCCTAATTGCCGTAAATAGCAACTTTTACCGCTGGCATTCGGCCCCGTCAGGACGATCAGATCGGGATGTTCGACGCTGGGGGTGATGTGTTCGGCTTGTCCCAATTGGGTGGAATTGGGGACGAAGAAACCAGCGAGGAGGGCTTTTTCGACGACGGGATGGCGACCGTCGGTAATGTGGATTTCGCGGGTGGGTACCATCTGGGGGCGACAATAGCCTTGAGTAGCGGCAATTTCGGCTAAACCGCATAAGACATCAACTGCGGAAATACTGCGGGCGATGGTGCGGATTAGTTCGGTATGGGCGGCAACTGTGGTGCGGAGTTCGACGAAAATTTCATGTTCGACCCGGTTGAGATCTTCTTGGGCGGTGAGGACGCGGACTTCCCGTTCTTTGAGTTCGGGGGTGATGTAGCGTTCTTCGTTGGTGAGGGTTTGTTTGCGGATATAGTCGATCGGTACTTGGTCGGCTTTGAGGCGGGAGATGCTGATGTAGTAGCCGAAGGTTTTGTTAAAGCCTACTTTGAGATTAGCAATTTCGGTGCGTTCGCGTTCGATCGCTTCTAAATTGGCAATCCACTGGAGATCGCCAGCAGCGGCGGCACGCATTTCGTCGAGTTGGGGGTGGATGCCCGATCGAATGATACCGCCTTCTTTGAGGTGTTGGGGTGGGTGTTCGACTAGATGTGCGGCGATTTGTTGTCCCAAGGCTTCGAGTTCGGCGGGGACTTGGTGGAGGATTTTAAGGAAGGGGGATTTGCCTTTGCTGGCGATGCTGGCAAGTTCGGGGAGTTTGAGGAAGGAGTCGGCGAGGGCGACTAAATCGCGGGCGTTGGCGCGTCCCGATGCGGCTTTTCCCGATAGGCGTTCGATATCGTAGATCTGTTTGAGCAGTTGTTGGAGATCCTGACGCAGGAAGGTTTGTTCTACGAGTTCTTGAATAGTATCTTGGCGTTTATTGATGGAGGTGATATCTAGTAGGGGTTGTAAGAGCCAGCGGCGCAGGGCGCGTCCGCCCATCGCGGTACAGGTTTTATCTAACGCCCAGAGTAGGGAGCCTTGAAAGTAGCCATCCCGCACGGTTTGAGTAATTTCGAGATTGCGGCAAGACTGACGATCGAATACTAAATAATCGCCGAGTGAATAGGTGCGTAAGGGTTGCAGGGTAACGGGATTCCCTTTTTGGGTGGCTTCGAGATATTCCAACAAGCCGCCAGCCGCCCGCACAGCTAGCGGAAACGGCGCACACCCCAAAGATTCTAGCGATCGCATTTTGAAGGTGTCCATCAGCCGTTGCTTGGCTT
>NZ_JANPLS010000477.1:0-9167 GCF_031422475.1 Chamaesiphon sp. VAR_48_metabat_403 | reverse complement strand
GATCGATCGACGATAGTTCCCTGTAGAATGAGACTTTCCAATCCTTCCGAATAACTATATCCGCCGACTGGTAGCAGTGGACTGGATAACTGTAATAGTCGCGATAATTGCTGGGGGTGCGCTCTCATACCATTTGGATTTTGGATTTGGTGACTTAGCATCTCCGTCGCGCTGATGAGTACACCTTAATTCAAAAATATCCTAATTATCCCCGATAGACCTACCGATCGATGCCTAAACACAACACGAACGCATCTTTTGTGTAAAGATATCCAGTCTGATGGCGATCGGGCTGGTATCTTAGTAGAAGGGCAAATTTGAGATCGCCGTAGAATTTTTAGATTTAAGAGGTTGGTTGAGTGATGGCAACAGGTACATTGCTGTGGCAGCGATATCAAGATTGGTTGTATTATCACCCAGGGTTAGGCTTATATTTAGACATTAGCCGGATGCGGTTCGAGGATGAGTTAGTCGCTCGACTCCAGCCCAAATTTGTCAAGGCATTTGCCGATATGGTTGCCCTCGAAGCGGGAGCCATTGCCAATCCTGACGAACAGCGGATGGTCGGACATTATTGGTTGCGAAATCCAGATCTCGCGCCGACTCCAGCAATTCAGACCGAAATTACCAGTACGATCGAATCGATCGCTGATTTCGCCCGAAAAGTTCATTCTGGAGCCATTCATCCCCCTCAAGGTGGCAAATTTACCGATTTAATTACGATCGGGATTGGGGGTTCGGCATTAGGGCCGCAATTCGTGGCTGAAGCTCTCGCGCCAGATCGTCCGCCGTTAAATATTCATTTTATTGATAATAGCGATCCAGCCGGGATCGATCGGGTGCTCAGTCGGGTGGAAGACAGGCTCGATACCACTCTGGTCATGGTCATATCTAAGTCTGGAGGCACCCCGGAACCTCGAAATGGCATGTTGGAGGTTCGGGCTGTTTATCAGGCCCACAATCTGAATTTTGCAGCTTACGCAGTGGCAGTTACTGGAGTGGGCAGTCACCTCGATGGTGTGGCATCAGCTCAAGGCTGGATTGCTAGGTTCCCGATGCCCGACTGGGTAGGCGGACGAACTTCGGAATTATCTTCTGTGGGCTTACTGCCTGCCGCACTTCAAGGCATCGACATTCAAGGGATGTTAGCTGGTGCGAAAGAAATGGATATCGCTACCCGCAATCCCGATATCAAAACAAATCCCGCCGCTTTACTCGCCTTGGCTTGGTATGCATCGGGCAATGGTAAGGGGGAAAAAGACATGGTGGTGCTACCCTACAAAGATAGTTTGTTGTTATTTAGCCGCTATCTTCAGCAGCTCGTAATGGAATCGTTAGGTAAAGAAGACGATCTCGATGGTAATAAAGTTTATCAGGGCATCGCCGTATACGGGAATAAAGGTTCCACCGATCAACACGCCTACGTTCAGCAACTCCGCGAAGGCATCCCCAATTTCTTCCTGACGTTTATCGAGGTATTATCCGATCGAATTGGCAATTCGCCCGAAATCGATCCGGGTGTCACCAGCGGCGACTATTTATCTGGCTTTTTACAAGGTACTCGTCAAGCTCTGTACGAAAATAGCCGCGACTCAATTACCGTCACGATTCCCAGCGTGACACCGCAGACAGTAGGAGCCTTAATTGCTCTCTACGAAAGAGCTGTGGGCTTATATGCTTCGATCGTCAATGTCAATGCTTACCACCAACCCGGCGTAGAAGCCGGGAAAAAAGCTGCTGCTGTCATTATTCAGCTCCAAACCGATGCCGTAGACGCACTCAAAGCAACGACGATCGCTGCACCCATTACACTAGCAGAATTAGCTACCAAAATTGGTGCGCCCGATCGCGTTGAGGCAATTTACAAAATTCTCCGCCATCTTCAGGCAAACAATCGGGGTGTCACCTTTACAGGCGATCCCGCTCGACCGGGTAGTTTGCGAGTTGCATGGGTCGAGAAATAGGCTATGGTAGCTAGCTAATTAGCGATTTTTTCAACATTAATTTTAGTTAGGGTAGGAGTAATTTAGCGATTGCGCCTACCCTAACTTTTAATGTTATTATCGCCCCGATCGAGAAAAGCTGCCAGCTCGACGACAGTGTATTCGCTCTTTCCCCCTCTATACAAATTGTTAGCGAATTGCAAGCTTACCTGCTGAAAGGAGATTTGTGGCTCTATTTGCGCGATTTCCTTGGCTCGTCGTCGCTGCTGGCTTTTTGATAAACTTGACGTTTGAAAGCTTTTGAGCAGTCGCTGGCACTCATATTCTGCTTCTAGACGAATGAGTTCGCAGGGATCTTGCCGCAATAACTCTACCCAATTTGGCAATCGTTCCTCACTCTGATAAATAAACTCCACCGCAGCCCAGCGAGTCAGATAGCTGGTGCTAGTTGCCATGCGTTCGAGGTAATGTTCCATATTTTCCACCCCCAACCAGCCCATTTCATTAATCAGTCGATCGAGTAATAATGGATCGATCTCGATAAATCGATCGAATGCTTCAACTAAAACATATTTGCTACTATAACTACAGGTTTTCCCTAAAGTATAAATCGCGTTACTCCGAATAAAATGATTGCTTCCAAATACTAATTCTTCTAACGTGCTAACAATCGTCGAACCTAGATAATCATCTCGAAATTGCTGACAAGCATCATTCCGATACCCACAGACAATCGCATCACGTACAAATGATGATGTCCGATCGAACGTCGCGGGATCGGATTTTAACAATCGACAAATTAAAATTGCCAGATGGGAAAAAGCCAAAGAGTTGATGACCTCGGCAATATAATCGATGTCTTCAGCACCATCAAAGTATTTTAGTATTTTTAGCTCGACATCTATTTCATTTATCATGGATATAGATCGAGTTTATTCATCGTGATAGCAACAGGTGAAAAAGACGATCTGAGTTTACCCGATCGATATTCATCAATCGAATTAAGTAAGTGACTTGCATTTGCAGGAGAGCGGAACAGATAAACGGTTTCGATTAGACTATTGAGATCTGATTCGGCGATCGGAGCCACATTCTCACCATCGCGGCGATTGATGATACAAACTTGGTGACTTTGTGCAACTCGATCGATCGATTGAAAGAATCCTGCTCTTGCTTCTGTAGGTGAGGTGATTTCGGCGGATAACATAATTTATGTACACAATATCAAATTAAATCGAGAGCGAACACAAATCCATTAAAATAGTGCTAAAGTACTATAAAAGCCGTACTATAATAGTCCTACCGGCACTTGCATATAGCAGCAGAAGTTTAATCCCCTTTTCCACAGCATTCCTACGCCCGAACATTTGCCCTCTACCACTTAACCTATGACTTTCGTTGGTTTGCACATGCACAGTGACTACAGCCTGCTGGACGGAGCTAGTCAGTTGCCGAATTTGGTCGATCGAGCGGTGGAATTGGGAATGCCCGCGATCGCACTGACGGATCATGGTGTGATGTATGGGGCGATCGAATTAATTAAGGTCTGTCGCACTCGCAATGTCAAGCCGATTATTGGCAATGAAATGTATGTAATTAATGGTGATTTCACGCAGCAGAAGCGGTATCAAAAATTTCACCAAGTTGTGTTAGCTAAAAATACCCAAGGGTATCGAAATTTAGTTAAGTTAACAACAGTATCTCACCTCGAAGGTTTTCAGGGTCGGGGGATTTTTGCGCGTCCGTGTATTAATAAGGAATATATCGAGAAATATAAGGAAGGTTTGATTGTTACTAGTGGTTGTTTGGGTGGGGAAGTTCCGCAAGCAATCATGGCTGGACGACCCGATGCGGCGCGAAAAGTTGCCAAATGGTATAAGGAAAGATTTGGCGAAGATTACTACCTAGAAATTCAAGATCATGGATTGAAGGAGGATCGGGTAGTTAATGTTGAAATTGTCAGAATTGCACGAGAGTTAGATATTAAGCTAATTGCAACTAATGATTCGCATTTTGTCTCTTGTTTTGATGTCGAGGCTCACGATGCGTTGCTGTGTATTCAAACAGGACAACTGATTCGTGAAGATAAACGGATGCGATATAGCGGTAATGAGTATCTGAAATCGGCTGAAGAAATGGCGTTATTATTCCGCGATCATTTGCCAGATGATGTTATTGCTGAATCGATCGCCAATACGTTAGAAGTTGCCGATAAAATTCAGCCTTATAATATTTTAGGCGAACCTAAAATTCCCGATTTTCCGATTCCAGTCGGGCACACTCCAGCTACTTTTGTAGAAGAGATTTCGCGGGAAGGTTTGAAGGAAAGATTGAGAGTCCAACGGTATGGAGATATCGAAGATGTATATAAAGAACGGCTCGACTTCGAGCTAAAAATGATCGAACGAATGGGCTTTTCGACCTATTTTCTCGTTGTTTGGGATTATATCAAATTTGCACGCGATCGAGCCATCCCTGTCGGCCCTGGGAGAGGCTCCGCAGCGGGTTCGCTGGTGGCTTATGCCATGAAGATTACCAATATTGACCCAGTACATCATTGTCTGCTATTCGAGCGGTTTCTGAACCCCGATCGGAAGTCGATGCCAGATATCGATACGGATTTTTGTATCGAACGTCGGGCGGAGGTAATTGAATATGTAACTGAAAAGTATGGGAAGGAGCGGGTAGCGCAGATTATCACGTTCAACCGGATGACATCGAAGGCGGTGTTGAAAGATGTGGCACGGGTGTTGAATATTCCCTATGGTGCGGCAAATGAGTTAGGGAAAATGATTCCCGTCGTGCGGGGTAAACCGACGAAATTAGCCGTAATGATTTCGGATAAAACGCCAGTCCCAGAGTTTAAGCAAACTTATGAAACGGGTGAATATGCCGATCCGGAAACTGGTGAAAAGATTACCGCCAGACAATGGATCGATATGGCAATGCGAATTGAAGGTACTAACAAAACTTTTGGCGTTCATGCGGCGGGTGTGGTAATTTCGGCGCAACCTTTGGATGAAATCGTACCATTACAACGGAATAATGATGGGTCGGTAATTACCCAGTATTATATGGAAGATCTCGATTCGATGGGTCTATTAAAAATGGATTTTTTAGGATTGAGGAACCTGACGATCATTCAGAATGCGATCGATACGATCGAACAAACTAAGGGTGATAAAATCGATCCGGATGATATTACTTTTGAGGAGCGACGGACTTATAAAATCTTAAATAAAGGTTCGTTAAATAAACGTCCACCTAATGTTGAAAAAACATACAAACAAGTCGAGTCAGGAGATTTAGAAGGTGTCTTTCAATTAGAATCTTCAGGGATGCTCGATGTGGTGGCACGATTAAAGCCATCGAGTATCGAAGATCTCTCATCTATTCTCGCATTATACCGCCCTGGGCCATTAGATGCTGGACTAATTCCGATTTTTATCGATCGCAAACACGGACGCGAAAAAATCACTTACGAGCATCCAATTTTAGAAACAATTCTAGAAGAGACATATGGGGTAATTGTCTATCAAGAGCAGATTATGAAAATCGCTCAAGATTTGGCAGGTTATACCCTCGGTGAAGCCGATATTTTGCGGCGGTGTATGGGTAAGAAAAAAGCCGATGAAATGAACAAGCAACGCGAGAAATTTCTTGATGGTTCTGCCAAGAAAGGAGTAGCTCATGCGATCGCCGATGCTTTGTTTGATAAAATGGTTTTATTCGCGGAATATTGCTTCAATAAAAGCCATTCTACTGCCTATGCTTATGTTACTTATCAGACTGCATTTCTAAAAGCTAATTACCCTGCTGAATATATGTCAGCCCTATTAACTGCAAATAGTGGCGATCAAGACAAAATGACGAGATATCTCAATAATTGTGAGCAGACTTTAGATATCAAAGTCGAACCGCCAGATATCAATCGATCGTATGTAAAGTTTCGACCAGTTATCGATCCCAATCGACCAAATCGGTTAAATATTTTGTTTGGTTTGTCGGCAATTAAGAATGTGGGTGAAGCCGCGATCGAAAATATTTTGACAGCGCGCAATGAAGGTGGAGAGTTTACTTCTCTTGCAGATATTTGTCAACGAGTTAGCCTCCAATCTGTGAATAAACGAACATTAGAATCATTGATTCAATGTGGCGCATTTGACAATATCGATTCCAATCGCCGACAGTTAATTAATGACCTCGATGTAATTATTCCGTGGTCGCAAAGTCGGGCTAAAGAAAAAGCGATCGGTCAAGGTAACCTGTTTGACTTATTAGGCGACTCAAAACCAGAAGCAGGTGGATTTGAAGCCACCCCAAAATCCCCACTGGTGAGTGATTTCTCATCGCAAGAACGATTGCAGTTCGAGCAAGATCTTTTGGGTATATATGTCTCAGATCATCCACTCAAAAATGCTGAAAAAATTGCCAAAATGCAGAAGCATGATTTTAAAAGACTGGTTGAAATTGAGAAGCCTGGTAAAGATATTAAAATTGTGGTGATGCTCACAGAAGTCAAGGTAGTCCAGACTAAAAAAGAAAATAAGTCGATGGCTATTCTCAAATTAACCGATCTCGCAGGGAGTAAATTAGAGGCAGTAGTTTTTCCAGAAGCTTATGAGAAAAATAAGAATGTACTAATTGGTAATGCGGCTGTAATTTTAGTCGGTAAGGTTAGTCGTAAAAAAGATGAAGACGAACTACAGATGATTGTCGATGAAGCGATCGAAATCGATTACAATTACATTAATAAACCTGTAGATGTCGAAATAGAACCCCAGCATCTGGTTCTGCTCGAATTACCGATTGATGTCGCCACAGATGAAATTCGATCGCAAGCATTGAAAACTATGTTAGAAGAGTACTCTGGCGATACCCTAGAAATTAAAACTCCAGTATACGCGATCGTCCGAGGCGATAACGGCTACCAATTAGTCCAGTTTGGCAAACAATTCTGGGTGCAAGATGCTGTCGGATTGGCGGGTAGAATGCAAGATCGCGGCTTTGATATCAAAGTCAAGCAGATTAGTGCTGAGTGAGTCGATTTCGAGCGCATCGATGGAAATCCACTGGATTTCCATCGTAGGGGGTTAAAATATACAATTAGTAGCTACTAAGAGAAATATCTTACAGACGATCGCAAACGACTGGTTTATACTGGTAACGCAGCGATCGTAGCGAGACATCGATGAAACCTTACACAGCCTCTTTAGATTCTGGTTGGCGGCATGAATTTATTCAGACCAACAACATTCGCCTCCACTGTGTAACTCAAGGTGAGGGAGAATTAGTCGTTTTACTTCATGGTTTTCCTGAATTCTGGTACTCTTGGCGGCATCAAATTCCAGCTTTAGCTCGTCATTTTAAAGTCGTCGTTCCCGATCTTCGCGGTTACAACTATTCCGATAAACCTGCTGGCGGCTACGATCTCGATACCCTTAGTAGCGATGTGCGGGGGCTAATTGAGTCTTTAGGGTACGCAAAAGCGCATATTGCCGGACATGACTGGGGCGGTGCAATTGCATGGCATCTAGCCCAAAAATGCCCCCAAGTACTCGATCGATTGGCAATTCTCAATGCGCCTCATCCCCAACGATTAGTACAAGAAATGGGCAGTAATATCGATCAATTGCGACGCAGTTGGTATATGTTTGCTTTTCAAATACCGGGGATACCGGAATGGTTGATCCAGCAAAATCTTAAAGATTTTATCCTGAATGTTTTTCGCGGGCAAGCGGTTAGAAAAGGAGCTTTTACTGCCGAAGATCATCAAATTTATCAGGAGGCTTTAGAAAAACCTGGTGTATTAGCAGCCGCACTCAAATACTATCGAAATTTACTCGCACCGCAAAATTGGCTGCAACAGTGGGATCGTTCGCCGCTAATGGTGACTGTACCGACGTTGATGCTGTGGGGGGAGGAGGATAGTTTTTTGAGCAATCGATTGACTGAAGGTATGGAAAGATTAATTTCAGCACCTTTTAAACTTAAAAAAATTCCCCAGTGTGGGCACTGGATTCAACAGGAAGCACCTCAAATTGTCAATCGAGAACTCTTGATTTTTTTCCAATCGACACCTTAAAGAAACACGATCGTGTAAAAACATCCAAACTTTTCAATCCAATCCCTCATTCCCAATTCCCAATTATGTGGTGTGTAACGATCGAATGTTCTGCTGAAGACTGGCAGGTTAATGGTAAAGCCTTCAAGGAACTAATTACCAAACATCCAGCTACTTTGCTCTCTTCTAAAAAAATGCATGGAGACGAGCGGCGAATCATGGCATATCAAATTGAAAATGTCAGTGATGCCGAAGACTTAACGGAAGCATGTCTGACACTAGCTGGTTTTAAATCGATGTTTGAATCGCTCTAAATCGATCGTCAGCCTATTTATAGATAAATTTCTATCGATTGCATCTAAGCACTTACTAGAGCCTGTGAGATATATTTATTTACTAAATTCACCAAATCTGTAGGTGTAAATGGTTTAGTCATATAGTCGTTTGCACCGACCATTCTAGCTTTTAGTCGATCGAACATGCCATCGCGACTACTCAACATTAAAATGGGCACATTTTTAAAATTAGGCGATTTACGGAGGAGTTGACAAAGTTCGTAGCCATTGATGTCTGGCATACTAATATCCATCAAAATTAGCATCGGATGAGTGCGGATGAGTTTGGTCATTGCTTGAGCGGGTTTGAGCAAACCGATTACTTCATAACCTTGGGCTTCTAGCGTTAGTTTGACACTATTTTGCACTGTTTGACTGTCATCGATACAGGCAATTAACGGACGTTCTTCATCTTGTTTTTGGCCGTAATTAGTAATCTGCGCGCTTCGGTTGCGGACTAATGGCAGCAACATATGACAGAGTTCTTGAACATCGATATTTAACTGATTGGCAGTACTATAAAGACAAAGATTTTGAGTTAGTGCAGATTGATAAGACTCGATCGCTTTAGTACTTTGAAGTTGCTGCCACAATAATTTATATAAACTATCAATGTTAGATAGATATACTCTTACTAACGGCGAAGTAATATGCGGACGAATTTTTTGCCACTGCCAGATTAGTTGTTTGACTGGTGTGATTATTTGCTGTACCGAAGCTGATAAAATCAGGACATCTAGAGTCGCATCGAGATTAAATTCCATCTCGGCATTTCCGATCGCCATAATCTGGACAAAAGCTTCTTGCGTGCTAGTAAATGCTAGC
>NZ_JANPLS010000476.1:0-7959 GCF_031422475.1 Chamaesiphon sp. VAR_48_metabat_403 | reverse complement strand
GTTAAAACTGGTTTGATCGGCGAAAGCAAAGAAGCGAACATCGAACGCCTCAAATCAATGGGTATCACCGATCCCGATAAAGTCTACACCGCTGAAGAACTAGCTTGTGGTAAAAACGTCCTGTTTGCAGGTACCGGGATTACTTCTGGTAACATCATGAACGGTGTTAACTTCTTTAAAGGTGGTGCGCGGACTCATACTCTAGTTATCTCCAGTCAGTCCAAAACTGCACGGTTCGTCGATACCATTCACATGAGCGACAAACCTCAGACAGTTAGCCTGCACTAGGGGTTAGGTTTTAGGTTTTAGGTTTTAGGTTTTAGGTTTTAGGGATGCAAGCATCCCTCTAAATAACCAACACCTAGAGCCTAAAACTCAGAATCTGTAGCCTACAGGCAAACCTTCAAACGCTAGGTTCCAATACCCAGAGCCTAGAGCCTCATACCTAGAGGTTAATGAAGAACCATTTACAAGTTGCTGAGATTAGAGCAATATAGGCAGTGATTATATACAATATCAAAGATAGCCAACCGTTAGATCGCACATAACGCATCTATTTATCTTGCGTTGTCAACGGTTGAATGTCCGTAACTTAAATAACAAAACTTTAAAAATTATCACCTTTTGAACGCGGAGCAGATATGAATATTGCTGTCATCGGTTTGAGTCACAAAACCGCACCTGTAGAAATACGTGAAAAACTCAGCGTTCCCGACACGCAGATGGAAGCGGCGATTCAAACTCTGTGCAATTATCCCCACATTCAAGAGGCGACGATCCTCAGTACTTGCAATCGCCTCGAAATCTATATCGTTACGCCTACAGCCGATCGCGGCGTACAGGATGCGATCCAATTTCTGTCAGAATTTGGTAAACTCCCCATCAAAGATCTCAAGCAGCATTTATTTATGCTCTTGCACAAAGATGCCGTCATGCACCTGATGAGAGTGGCTGGCGGCTTGGATAGTTTGGTATTGGGTGAAGGGCAAATTCTCGCTCAAGTCAAACAAACCCATAAAATCGGACAGCAGTATAAAGGGATGGGTTCGATTCTCAATCGGTTGTTCCGTCAAGCTCTCACAGCCGGGAAACGCGTCCGCACGGAAACGAGTATCGGTACGGGTGCAGTGTCGATCAGCTCGGCAGCGGTAGAATTAGCACACATGAAAGTCTGCAATTTTGACAATCATCGAATTGCAATTTTAGGTGCGGGTAAAATGTCGAGGCTATTAGTACAGCATCTAATCTCCAAAGGTGCTACCGATGTGACGATCTTAAATCGATCGGTAAAACGCGCCGAAGAACTCAAACAAATGTTTACCGCGATCGACTTGCAACTTCAACCAATGACGGAGATGATGAGTACGATCGCCACTTCCACGATCGTCTTTACCAGTACCTCCGCGACAGAACCATTATTAAATGCGGCTAAACTAACAGCCGTCATCGATCCGCATCACTCCCTGATGATTTTTGACATCTCCGTACCGCGTAACGTCCATAGTGATGTCAATGAGTTAGCCAATATTCGGGCTTTTAACGTAGACGATCTCAAAGCCGTCGTCGCGCAAAATCAGGAACGCCGCCAGCAAATGGCACAAGAAGCCGAAGGTATCCTAGATGAAGAAGTCGAAAACTTTAATAGTTGGTGGCAATTGCTCGAAACAGTTCCCACGATCAACTGTTTGCGCGATAAAATGGAAGCAATTCGGATGCAAGAGCTAGAAAAAGCCCTCTCCAGATTGGGAGCCGAATTTGGCGAACGCCACCAAGAAGCGATCGAAGCTTTGACAAAAGGCATCGTCAATAAAATTCTCCAAGATCCGATGGTACAACTTCGCGCTCAAGAAGATAGCGAAACCCGTAAAAAAGCCATGCACACGCTCCAGTTATTATTTAACCTCAGTAGCGAAGCGATCGAAGCTCAGTAGGTATTAGAGGGTTGCGGCGGAGATCTACCCACCCCGCCCTAATTCCTTCGGAAAGGCTTCGCCAACGGGCACCCCTCCGAGGAGGGGATTTTATCCCTCTAGTTCCACGCTGAATTAGGACTATCCATTATTCACTATCCACTATCCACCAAATACTAGTAACTAAGTTCTGTTATAAGATGTGAGTATGGATTTTTCGGAATCGATCGAACGTGCGGTTGGTAATTATTTTACCCAGTGGTTTGCGGCTCACCCCTATCTGGCTTGGCTGAGTACCCATCCCTTGGCAAGTTTGGGATTGTGCTTGCTGGTAATCTTCTCTGCATGGGGGCTAATTAAGGCGATCGGGCGGGGCATGGAGCAAATTTGGTTATTCTTACTCACTACACCATTCAAGCTGCTCCAGCCGATTTTTAGGCTAATGTGGCGATCGATCCGGCGCAAATTTGGGCACAATAGTACCAAGAGCGATCGGTTAGACTCACAATTAACCTTAACCGCTCCGACCGATCGCGTTACGGAGATCGTCGATCGGCTGCACGCTCTGACGCAAGAACAACAACAACTCTTGCACGAACTAGCGGAGCTTACAGGTGAAACCTCAATCGAGGTAGCTACCAACAGCAAATCGGATACTGAGTACAAAAATATGTACGCCAAGTTACTGAAATTAAACTAAAAACAACTTATGAGCGATAGTATCGATCGGCTAGATGTGTCATAATTTAGATACGAGCATCTCATTTTCAAAGCATCTGCCCAAGCAGATAGGATAGCTCTAATTGAATCTTCTCCAACCTTTTACAAAAACTTTAAAATTGTACGACAGTAATTCAGTGGAAAGACTAATTAACGTTCATATCGAGAAACTACCAGAAGGTTACTACCTAGCTACTTCTGATGCGTTACCCGGATTACTCGCACAAGCACCCAGCCTAACTGAAACCCTAGAAATCGCTCAAGATGTCGCCAAGCAGCTATTAGCGGCAATGTCAGAACGCAACCAGTTCGTTGACAGTTTCCCGACAATCGCCGATGAATTTGACTGTCCTCTCGTACTAACCAGATAGATGGGATGGGCAGGTTATCGGGATTCAGATATCGTGAAGTAGCCAAGGTGTTGCGAATCTACGGGTTCGCACTCGATCGTCAAGCCTCTGGATCTCACGAAATTTGGTTTAACGACGGTACGGGCAAATATACCACGGTTCCCAATCATAATGGTGATATGCCCGAAGGCACTCTCCGCCAAATCCTCAAACAAACCGGGATTGAGGCGGATGATTTTTTGTACCATTCTCACTAGGGAATAGGGAATAGGGCATAGTGAACCTGGTGCGATCGAATCGAGACAATGAGCGTAGACTGGAATTTAAACGAAGAGTGTCAAATATATTTTTTACAACCGAACAAGCAATCGTCGGATTGAGGCTATGTCACAATGTCACCAATATGTACCAAACGATTCAACTGATTAGAATTGACGAGCGCACTCAGGATTTACTGATTTTAGTAGGTACAGAAATAGAAATAATAGTTTCCCCTAATGGTAAATGGAGATTCGATCGATGAAACCCGACTTTAATGTAATGAGTAAAGCAGAATTACGTTCTTATGTATTAATGCATCGAGAGGATACAGAGGCTTTCCAAGCCTTAGCAGATCGCATTTATGCGAATCCCAATCCACACTGGTATCAGCCCGAAGAAACAGAAAAAATTGTCGATCTTTTGCCTAGCAACAAATCAACAAATATCGATAATTGACCAGAGTTTCCGTCCAAGCCAGTTTTCTAGGCATCTAGCAAGTCTCGCTCTACCGCTGTTCCGGCTTTAAATTGGGCGATAGATCGAGCTAAATGAGCCGCATTTGCTGGAGATTTCAACAAATGAACTGTCTCCATCAAACTATTAAAAGATTCCAGCGACATTACCACAACGTCATCAGCATCGCGCCTGGTGACGATCGTATAATCGGCATCTTCAATTACTCGATCGAGTACCGCCTTGAGGCTATTTCTCGCTTCACTAAAGGATACAACTTTCATGGTGGTTATAATTGTACAATTATAGCGAAAATTTAGGGTAGGGGTAATTCATGAATTATCCCTACCCTAAATCTCAGAGACTTCCTCTAAAGTAAATCCTTGCTCGATTCAGCAATGCCATTACCTACTTAATGTTATTTCAGATTAAGGATTTCACCATTAAAAGATTGCTAGCTTCGCTCTAATACCGCTCTCAAATGAATTTGGGGCTAATAGCAAAAGTTCGTTTCAACGAACTAATCAATTTGGCAGTTCGTTTCAACGAACTTGAGCTACTAGCCCGTTCGCGTAGCGTCTCCGACAGGAGAAACTTCTAGTTCAGGGCGGTGTTTGAACGGAGCAGATAGATTTTCTTTATCTCGTTGGCGTAGCCTCGCCGACAGGAGAAACTCAGGCTACTTACCAGCCGCTTTGAGTTTCTTTCTCATTCGTAGTGCCGCCGTACCGCCGACTAATGTACCGATAATGGTAAAAGGTTCGGGAACTGCTGTTGCAGCATTAGCAGTTCCAAATCTGAAGTTATCTAATAATGGGAATCCATTCGTAGCCTGAAATGAGATCGAAGTAATAGCTGTATCAGATGTGAAACCCACAAACTGACGATTGGGATAATTCAGCGAATTGAGATTAAATGTCTCACCAGTTGAGAGCATAATGGTAAAAGGCGAAGCAAAATCGATAATGCTCATGATATCGCTACCAACAGCAGTTATCCCAGAGGGGAGAGTGGCAGTAACAGTACCTCGTTGACTGTTACCCAGTAAAACTGCACCAGAACCCCAATCATAAGAGCTTGGTCCGAATGCTGGATCGACAACAAACAAGGTGTTGGACGATACTGTAAAGGTAACTCCACTGGTAGTACCACCATAAGACGCAGCGCTCCCTGTTGCCGCCAATCCTTCAAAGTCGATAGTTGTTAGCCCAGTCGTATTAGCTTGAAAAGATGTCAAATCTGTAAACTGTACCGTCGCAGCTTGGGCTGAATTTGTTGCAGCCAAGAGGGATAGCGAAGTTAGTGTATCGGTACACAAACTAAGTACGATGCGATGCGATGCGATGCGATGCGATGGATGTTTTCACAAAATTACTGGGATCGAGGTTATGAGTGATGAGAGAATAATACAGAAAGAAAGGTCATTTGTCTACCTTTGTATTTATGTTGCTCAAAATTCATCGATCGCTAACAAGCACCGCTAAATATCCCGTAAAATATAGACAGATCTAGTCGCGATCGAATCTTACTATCAAACTCAGTTATGACACAAGCACAAAATCCAGATGACAAGGATCGGCAAGTAGCTCGCGAGTTTAGAGATTTAAACCGCAGAGTAGACCGATTAGAATATACTCAGGTATCGCCCCAGGAGTTCCGACAAGCCTTCGAGCGTGTCTATGACGAGATCGACGATCTCCATGATGAGGTTAGACAAATGCGCTCGGAAATGAAAGAAATGCGGTCTGACTTGAATGGGAAGTTCGATCTCATTATGCGCCATATTACCGGACAGGGAAACTCTTAATCGAGTCTGTGGATGAGACATAGCCCACGCCCTCGATCGAAAAGTCTCTAAAATTGTTTTAGTTCAGTCGAGCGTGAGTATTTTTGAACCATATATTGTATACTCTTTGACATAGCACTGTGAGTATTTCTCTCTCCCAACTCCCAACTCCCAACTCTTATGCTTGCTGGCTCGACCCAATTTGAAACCCTAGAACATGCACTAAAACATTACTTCGGGTATGATGAGTTTCGATCGGGACAACGGGAGATTATTACCACAGCTTTAGCCAATCGTGACTTGTTAGTTGTGATGCCAACTGGTGGCGGTAAGTCGTTATGTTTTCAGTTACCAGCATTATTAAAACAAGGCGTGACTATAGTTGTATCGCCGTTGATTGCGCTGATGCAAGATCAAGTGCAACTGCTGGCAAATAATGGCATTCCGGCAACTTTTTTAAATAGTAGTATTAGTACAGAAGAAAGACGCGATCGAGCGGCGGCGATTTATAATGGTGAAGTGAAGTTATTATATCTGGCTCCCGAACGATTGAATCAGGAGTTTATTAGCAACTTCTTGATAGATTTACATCAAGATGTGGGGATTGCTGGGTTTGCGATCGATGAGGCGCATTGTGTCTCAGAATGGGGTCACGATTTTCGACCAGATTATCGCAAATTATCGCAATTACGGCATTATTTTCCGAAGGTGCCCTGGTTGGGATTGACGGCAACTGCTACCGATCGCGTCCGCCAGGATATCATCAGACAGCTAGATCTGCGCGAACCAGAAATTCATATTGCGAGCTTCAATCGCCCGAATTTATACTATGAAGTGCGGCGCAAAACAACTGCGCCTTATAAGGAATTACTCGCACAGGTAAAACAGTCTGAAGGTTCGGGAATTATCTACTGTTTGAGTCGGAAAAAAGTAGACGAATTAACAGCTAAACTCAAGCAAGATGGCATTCAAGTAGTACCCTATCATGCGGGTTTAGATAGCGAGACGCGGACTAACAATCAGAATAGTTTTATTCGCGATAATGTCAAGGTTATCGTCGCAACTGTCGCCTTTGGGATGGGGATTAATAAACCCGACGTGCGGTTTGTAATTCATTACGATTTACCCCGCAATATTGAAGGCTATTATCAAGAATCGGGACGCGCCGGACGCGATAGCGAACCCGCCCATTGTACGCTGTATTTTGGGATGGGCGATATTAAAACGATCGAGTATTTAATCGACCAAAAAGTCGATCGCGAAACGGGGCTAGCTCTTGAAGAAGAACAGCGAATTGCGACTCAACAATTGCGGCAGGTAATTAATTATGCCGAAGCGACTGAATGTCGGCGGATCGTGCAACTCGGTTACTTTGGCGAGAGCTTCCCCGGTAACTGTAATAATTGCGACAACTGTAAATATCCACGACCGATTTCCGATTGGACGATCGAAGCTCAGAAATTATTATCCTGCATCTATCGATTTTCCGAACGCCATCGGGGGAGAACTTTCGGATTAGCTCACACGATCGATGTATTGCGCGGCTCTAAAAATGATAAAGTGCTCAAAAATGGACACGATACACTTTCTACCTACGGGATTGGTAAAGATCGTACCGTCGATGAATGGCGGATGTTAGGCAGATCCTTACTCCATCAGGGTTTAGTCGATGAAACTAGCGATGGTTATTCAGTCTTGACGCTCAATGCAACAAGCATGGAAATTCTCAAAAACCAACGCAAAGTCGAAATCGCTATTTCCCCCCTCAAACCCACCACCGAAACCACCGATATTAGTGCCAGTACCGTCGAGACTCAAGCTCTCTACAACCGCCTCCACAAACTTCGCAAACAATACGCCGATGCGAATAAAGTCGCCCCTTATGTCATCTTCGCCGATTCCAGCCTAAAATTGATGGCACAACAACAACCGCAAACCCTCGCCCAATTCGCTCAAATTTCCGGCGTAGGGGCGCGCAAACTCGCTCAGTACGGCGAAATGTTTACAGGCGAAATTAGAGCCTTTAGAACCGAATCTGGATTGAGCATTCAAATCGAATCCGATCCCACACCGCCGCTCTATGTCGCGACTCCAACTAAAAGCGACGTTTCCCACACCCACCTTCAAACCTTAGACTTCTATCAACAGGGAATGAGCATCGCCGATATTGCTACTCGCAGATCGATGCGCGAAACTACGATTTTCGATCACCTCGTCAAATTACTAGAATGCGGCTACAGCGTCAAGATAGACTCAATCGTACCAGATGCCAAAGTCACCGCGATCGAACAAGCAATCGCGATCGTCGGAGCCGAAAAACTCACCCCCATCAAAGCCCATCTCGGCGATAATTACACCTACGAAGAAATCAAACTAGTCAGAGCTAGACTTACAAAGATTGGGGAGTAGGGGACTAGGGGACTGGGGGACGGGGGGACGGGGGGACTGGGAGTGTTTATTACTCCCACAATCCCCACGC
>NZ_JANPLS010000475.1:0-2499 GCF_031422475.1 Chamaesiphon sp. VAR_48_metabat_403 | reverse complement strand
CTCTACGGAGCCACCAGCGGCGAAATCTACATCAACGGCATAGCTGGCGAACGTTTCTGTGTCCGTAACTCTGGTGTCAGTGCAGTTGTGGAATCGATCGGCGATCACGGTTGTGAATACATGACAGGCGGACAAGTCATCATCTTGGGTAAAACCGGACGCAATTTCGCAGCCGGAATGAGTGGCGGTGTTGCCTATATCCTCGACGAGCAGGGTGATTTCCCGACGCGCTGCAATACTCAGATGGTGGGTTTGGAAACGCTTTCCGATCCTGAAGAAATTGCCAAGTTGAAGGGTTCGATCGAAAAACACGCACAGTATACCAAGAGTCAGAAAGCGATCTCGGTGCTAGCTAATTGGGATGAGATGGTGCCGAAGTTTGTGAAGGTGATGCCGCGTGATTATAAACGGGTGTTGCAAGCGATTCAGAATGCGCTGGCTTCGGGGTTGAGTGGTGATGATGCGCTCAATGCTGCTTTTGAGGAGAATTCTCGCGATGTCGCTCGTATTGGGGGAAGTTAGGAGGTTGGATCGATCGGCAGTAAACTAGATCGCGACCGCGATCTAGTTTTGATTAAACAAAAGCTAGCACAACTAAAAGCGAATTAGATGCAGCCGAACTTGAACTTTATGTCCTAAACTTATCGAAAGCTTATTTAAACCACTTGCTTCTATCTACATTAGTATCAATGGCAATAGCATGAATGATACTCACGATCATTCCATAGCTAATCATCATAACAATGGATGAAATAAAAGCTGAGATGTATAATTCAAATCCACTGTTAAACATGTCTTTACTCTTAACTACAAACCCCAATCCTAAAAAGATAGATATAATAAGTCCCAGTATTCTTGTTGGGCATACGATTTTATCAACTTTCTTCCAATCGTAAGGAAAAGATCGGAATTGACTCGTATGCGGAGATGCACGAATACATTCGATATATGCCAAGGGCAGATAGACAACGCAAAGACCAATTTGTACAAAAAGATTAGTATTAACTCTGTTGTGATCTAAGATATAATATCCCACAATTGAAGAGGTAAACAAAAGCGTTTGAAAAAGATCTTCGTATGCAATTTTTAGAAGTGAAACAGTATATGATTTTTTGTATTTATCTTGAAATTTATATATAAAATAAAAATACAAGATGCTTAAAATAATTGATATTATAAACGCAATCCATAAATTAGGTTCATGTACAAGTTTGGGTGTGAATAAAAGTGCAGTGCCTAATATCCATGTCAGTGAAAAAACTGCAAATACAAGTGCAATTACTATATAAGTAAAGGATAGCTCAAACCATAGAAATATCTTAGAAACCAGAATTTCAGATAAGTTCAAAGTATTACTAACTTTAGTGGCTATTGATATTTTTCTAGTCGGGACAGTTGCAGCAGTATAAGAATAGTTATTTACAAGCTCAGGTGACGGCAAATAGGATACTTTTGGCGATGTTCTGGGTTTGTCCTTCATGTACTCCCGAACTGATTCTTATGCCTCCGTTCCTGACGTATATCTATGGCGATAATCATACTGAACCATCCGATCTAAAATATCTGCCAGATTTGCATCTACACTTGCTAGATGCCGCCATGAAGTTGTATCTAAATTTTCTATCGATAAACCTGTTAATGATTGAATACAAGTAACTCCTAACGCATAAATATCGCTGCTAAACTTAGGATTACCTTGTGCTTGTTCGACAGGCATATAACCTGGAGTCCCAATGCCTACTGTGAAAACTGCTTGCCCTTGAGTGATGCTACTAGAGTTGATAACTTCTTTAACTGCACCAAAATCGATTAACACCACTTCGCCATCGGAGTGTCTCCGCATCAAGTTGTCAGGTTTAATATCGCGGTGGATCGTATTATTAGCGTGGGTAAATGCCAGAGGATCTAATACGCTAGCGAGTAGATCGATTACATCATCTACAGCCCAAGGCTGATTTGCTTTAATTTCCGCGCTCAATGGATGACCGTCAACGAATTCCTGTACTAAGAAAAAATCCTTCCCTTTTTCAAGGTGAGCCAAAAGCGTAGGGATTTGATCGTGCTTACCCAAACGCAGTAAAGTTTCTGATTCTGTCACAAACAAACGTCGTGCTATTTTTAAAACCTGTTCGCTTTTGTCGATGGGCTTTAGCTGCTTCACCACACAAAAGATGCCATGTAGGGAAATGTCTTTTGCTAGGAAAGCCTCTCCAAAACCGCCAGAGCCAAGCTTCCGAATGATTTTATATCGTTTGTCTAGAGTCTGACCTATCATGGAAATAATCAGCAAAAAAGTTTATGCCTAGCACTGACGATATCCTCGCTCGATTTCACTGTATCGATGTGATAACAACGTCTTTGCCCCTTTAGTTAGTATACCCACTTTACTACAGTTAATTTACTACGACATGCTTCGCGATTATCCACGGAGAGGCTACGCAAACGAATCGATCGTGCTGAAACTAGAAAAAATGACTTTAGCAACTGTGGATGGTGCTT
>NZ_JANPLS010000474.1:0-23985 GCF_031422475.1 Chamaesiphon sp. VAR_48_metabat_403 | reverse complement strand
GGATATTCATCAGTCCGCGTAGGCGGACTTCGCAACACTAGCCCCGATTTCAATCGAGGGCGTTGCCGAAACGGAGCAAATCAACAATCAACTGTCTAAAAACCAGAATTATTACTAGTTTGTCGCCATTTTTTTATTTGTGCGATCGCATCCTGAGCGTCTTGCTGTTTGCCCTGCTGCTGGTATAGTTTCAATGCTTGCTGCATATCCGAGATTGCACCCCGCACATCGTTGAGCTTTTGCTTTTTCAGAAGACAGCGATTGTAGTAGGCATCAGCATCGTTCGGGTTAAGAGCGATCGCTTGGTTGTAGTCAGCCAGTGCGCCCTGAACATCGTTGAGCTTTTGCTTTTTCAGAATACCGCGATTTTTGTATATTAGAGCAGATTTCGGGTTGAGAGCGATCGCTTTGTTGAAGTCGGCTAATGCCCCCTGATAATCCTGAAGATTGTCATTTTTCAGAACACCACGATTGTTGTAGGCTTCAGCATACTTCGGGTTGAGGGAGATTGCTTGGTTATAGTCAGCCAATGCGCCCTGGAAATCGTTGAGCTTGTCATTTTTCAGAATACCGCGATTGTAGTATACATCAGCATCGTTCGGGTTAATAGCAATCGCTTGGTTGTAGTCAGCCAGTGCGCCTTGGAAATCGTTGAGCTTTTGCTTTTTCAGACCACCACGATTTTGGTAAGCTAAGGCAAGAAGTTTCGGTTCGAGGGCGTTCGAGGTGCGTTGCTGTAGGGAAATCAGCCGATTGAAGTCAGCTAATGCCCCCTGATAATCCTGAAGATTGTCCTTTTTCAGAACACCACGATTATTGTAGGCACCAGCAAGATTGGGATTGATTTGAATCGCCCGATTGAAGTCGGCTAATGCCCCCTGAATCTCCTGGAGTTTGTCCGCTTTCAGAATTCCGCGATTATTGTAGGCATCAGCATAATTGGGATTGATTTGAATCGCCCGATTGTAGTCGGCTAATGCCCCCTGATAATCCTGGAGATTATTCTTTTTTAGATTTGCGAGATTATAGTAGGCATTAGCATAATTGGGATTGATTTGAATCGCCCGATTGTAGTCAGCGAATGCTCCCTGATAATCCCTTTTGTCATTTTTTTGTGCTGCTGATACAAAATAGTCATCAGCTTTGAGTGCCGTATTTTGGGGAATAGCTGCGACTTGCTCACCTAGCTCAACGCCCATATTACTCGCTACGGTCGCAAAGCGGTTGATGGGAATACCGAGATTGTATCCAGTTTTGACTCCACTGTCATCACGATCGCCTCTACCGTGAATAGCAACTAGTTCTCCATCGCTATTTAATACAGCTCCACCACTCATTCCTGGTAACGTATCGTTACTGTAAATCAGAGAATAACCCTTCTCAAAAATTTTATTACTATTGGCAGTAACTTTGCCTTCCCTAAACACAAATACTGACTCATTAATTGTGCGAGTCGCCGCCGGAAATCCAGCGACAAAGAGATCCATTCCCGATTCGAGAATGTTGCAGTTGCCGAGTTTGGCAAGGGGATAATTAGTTGTGGATTTGAATTTGACTACTGCGAGATCGATACTCCCAGGAGCAGATCGAATCGAACTACTGATGATGTCGTGCTTGCGATCGTCCGGTGTCGTAATTTTATAGACAACCTTACCTTTATTCTTGACCACATGAGCCGCAGTCAGCACGGTATAAATATCGCCTTGACGTTGAAGAATTACCCCCGAACCGACACTATCGGGTTCGGTAATTAAGACAGTAATTGCCCGCGCTGTCTTGGCAATCTCGACTGGAGTTTTTGCAGATGCGATGTTCGGTTGCACGAGCGGAATTGTAGCCGCGATGCCGATTAGTCCTACCCACAACGAGATTTTAGATGACATAATAATGTAATTATTTTGTAAAAATATTATATAGTATTCATCCAAATTAATTTCAGTGGTGCTATTTTTTGTCTAGCTTGACTCCCATTGCATTTGCGATTGTGATAAATCGATCGATCGGAATACCGAGATTAAAGCCAGTTTTGTTACCATCACTATCTCGTTGGCGTAGCCTCTCTGAAAGAGAATCTCCTTGTCCGTGAATAGCAACTAGTTCTCCATCATTATTTAATACTGCACCACCAGCCATTCCTGGTCGAGTGATATTACTAATAAGGGAATAACCATTTCTAAAGATTTTATTGCTATTGGCGATAACTGCTCCGCTTGTCAATCCAAATATTGACTGAGTTATCGCTGTACTTGGAGCAGAAAATCCCGCTAAATATAGAGCCATGCCAGATTTGAGCGAGTTACTATTTCCCAATTTGGCAGTAGCGTAATTAGTTGTGGATTTGAATTTAACCACAGCTAGATCGATATCGCCAGGAGCCACACGGAGGGAGCCACTGACGATTTGATACTGTCGATCGTCTGGTGTGGTAATTTTATAGTCAGCTTTTTGCCTCACTACTGATCGTGTGGTGAGGACTGTATAAGTGTCACCTTGACGTTGGATGATGACTCCCGAACCTTGACTATTAGGTTCGGAAATTAGGACTGTAATTGCTCTAGCTATTTCACCAACTTGTACTGGAGTTTTGGCAATTACTGGCTGGACGATTCCGTAAAGCGGACGCTGCGCGAACGCGATCGTGGCACTGACTCCAATTAGTCCCGTCCACAGTGAGATTCTGGATGACATAAAGATGTAGTTATGTAGTTATTTGGCGATCGAATTAATATTAGTTTAGTTTGGATGCGATCGCTAATAATAAATCCAGCGCATCCGAACGATCGAGTTAGGTCGATCGAAATTTTTCAGTTAGTTTACTCGCCCTAGAAAAGTAGCGGTTAGCTATCGATTCGATCGGAGGATCGGGGTTGATGTAAATAGAGCTATCGCGGGCTTATGCTGGGGTGCCTCGCCATTTAAACTCGATCCGTTCTTCCGCTTGGATAAACTCGATATTAAATAAGTCAAATACCACCTCCCTACCCAATAACAAAGGAACATCAGTAATTTCCGTTTGCAACCAAGCCACAGGAGCTTTGAAACTGTGCCCATCGATCGTCAAATCTACAGCACGGGTGACATACTGGATCTCACCGCCAACACCCGTACCGTCTGACAAAATTTCGCCATCAGCTAACCGAAATCCCAATAGTTCGCCAATTTCCAGACTAATCAAACTCAACTCTGCTCCAGAATCTACCAGCATCAATGCATTATGACTGACAGAGCCATGACTCAATGTGACGGGATACTCTGGCTCCCATTCATGCCGAGCCATGCCATAGAATTTAAACCAAAAAAATTGAAATTCTGATGTCTGCGCGGGAATCCACTTCACCAAATAGGGTTCTCCAGCAGCGGTGGCGAGGGTTTCGACCAAATCCCAATCTCTCCCAGCCGCTAATAGCCGAGTAGCACTATAAGCAACAAATTGACGACGATATCTCGATCTCAGCATCCGGCGATGTTGATGCCCCCAACGGATAATCGCCCTGGTTTGTTCGGGAGTAGTTGTCATCAGGATCTGAGCAATTTTGTTCTTAATCTTGATTATAAATCGATTGTTGGCGGAGCTTCTGCCAATCGATGCCGATACGGGACAGATTTATTCAGGCAATCTTATTCGCCAGCACCCAGAGATTTCAGCCAGCCGAGTACCATTTTACGATCCTTGGGTTGTTTGCTATTTTTATAACTTTGGGCTGCTTTGCGCCAGTCTCGAATTGCCGCAGCTTTGTCACCCTGCTTTCTGAATGCTTCACCCCGATATTTGTAAATATCTCCTGAATTAGGCGAGATTCTGGCGGCTTGCTCGAACAGATCGAGAGCTTGTGGATACGCGCCTTGTTGGGTTTGGATGATACCTTGGGCGATTATCCCATAGGGTGTGGCTCGATCGAGTTCTGCCACTTTCCGAAAATCGGCGATCGCCGCAGATATATTTCCCGTCGAATAGAAGAAATCGGCGCGATTGTAATAACCAAAAAATATACTAGGATTGACTTCGATCGCTTTATTAAAGTCAGCTAGTGCGCCGCGCGCATCGTCGAGCCTTTGATATTTCAGCGCGCCGCGAGTGGCATAAGCTAAGATAGAGTTTGGAGCGAGGGCGATTACTTTGTTAAAGTCAGCCAGTGCGCCTTGCACATCGTTGAGCTGATATTTCAGGCCACCGCGAGCGGGGTAAGCTAAGAGATTTTTCGGATCGAGGGCGATCGCTTTGTTAAAGTCAGCCAGCGCACCGCGCACATCTTTGAGCTTTTCATTTTTCAGAATACCGCGAACAGCGTAAGCAATAGCATTTTTTGGGTTAATGGCAATAGCTTGGTTTAAGTCAGCCAGTCCGCCGCGCACATCGCCAAGCTTTGCAATTGTCACAAGACCGCGAGCAGCGTAGGCATTGCTGCTGTTCTTACGATCGACGGCGATCGCTTGGTTGTAGTCAGCCAGTGCGCCCTGCACATCGTCGAGGCTTTGGGCTTTAAGATTACCCCGATTGATGTGGGCTAGGGCATTTTTCGGATCGAGGGCAATCGCTTGGTTATAGTCAGCTAGTGCGCCTTGCACATCGTTGAGCTTGTTGTGTTTCACATAACCGCGACCATTGTAGGCATCGGCATCTTTCGGGTCGAGGGCAATCGCTTGGTTATAGTCAGCCAGTGCGCCTTGCACATCGTTGAGGTCATCTTTCAAACTGCCACGATTGATGTAGGCATAGGTATATTTCGGGTTGAGAGCGATCGCTTGGTTATAGTCAGCCAGTGCGCCCTGAATGTCTCCTTTGTCATTCTTTTGAATTGCTGATGTATAGTAATCATCTGCATTGAGTACTGTATTTTGGGGGATTGGAGCAACTTGCCCATCTAGTCGCACTCCCATATTGCCTGCTACCGTTGCAAACCGATTGATGGGAATGCCCAAATTAAACCCAGTTTTAGAGCCAAAACTACCATCGCTCAGTCGTTCTTTGTCGCCCCTACCGTGGATGGCTACCAGTTCGCCTTCACTGTTTAGAACTGCCCCACCACTCATCCCCGGTAGCGTGTTGTTACTGTAAACCAGCGAATAACCCTTCTCAAAGGTTTTAGTACTATTGGCAGAGACTTTACCTTCCCTAAACATCAATACTGGCTCTGTTATCGTTCCACTCGTCCCTGGAAAGCCAGCCACATAAAGATCCATGCCCGATCTAAGCACGTTACAATTTCCCAGTTTAGCAGTAGGATATTTAGCTGTAGATTTGAATTTAACCACTGCCAGATCGATATTCCCAGGAGCGCGGCGAATCGAGTCAGGGATAACTTGATAAGATCGATCGTCTGAAGTCGCGATTTTATAATTAGCGGCGTTCTTCACTACATGAGCGGCAGTAAGAACTGTATAAGTATCACCCTGACGCTGAAGGATGACACCCGAACCGACACTATTCGGCTCGGTAATGAGAACACTGATTGCTTTGGCTGTATCGGCAATCTCGACTGAGGACTTGGCAGATGCGATATTTGGCTGGACGAGTGCGATCGTGCTACTAATGCCGATGAGTCCTGTCCACAGCAAGATTTTAGATGACATGGGATTGTATTTTTAAGCGATCGAATTAATTTTAGTCTAAGTTTGGTTGAAGATAACTATCGATCGCCTACAACTTCTAATACTGAGTGGCCACAGATTCGATCGTGATTTGATAATCTCACGGAGGTTGAAAAATTTAATCTGCCTCGCTAAAATCTAGAATTGTTGCCAGTTTGTTGCCATTGTTTCATTAGGTCGATCGCCTCTTGAGCGTATTGCGGCATACCCTGCTGTTGATATAGTTTCTCCGTTTGCTGCATATCCGAAAATGCGCCTCGGACATCTTTGAGCTTGTGATATTTCAGAATACCGCGACGGTAGTAAAATAAGGCCTCTTTCGGATTGAGAGCGATCGCTTGGTTATAATCAGTCATTGCACCCTGGACATCATTGAGATCTTCATATTTCAGATCGCCGCGATTGTTATAGGCTGAAGCATATTTCGGATTGAGAGCGATCGCTTGGTTATAATCAATCAGCGCGCCCTGGACATCGTTGAGCTTGTAGCGTTTCAAATCGCCGCGATTGTTATAGGCTGAAGCATATTTCGGGTTGATAGCGATCGCTTGATTGTAGTCAGCCAGTGCGCCCTGAATGTCACGTTTGCGATACTTCTGCACTGCTAATGCAAAGTAGTCATCAGCATTGAGTGTGGTATTTTGAGGAATAGGGGCTACTTTTGCCACTAACTCTACTCCCATATTGCTAGCAACTGTAGCAAAGCGATTGACGGGAATACCAAGATTAAATCCATTTTTGGCTCCACTGGTATCGCGATCTCCCCTCCCATGAATGGCAACCAGCTCCCCATCGCTATTCAAAACTGCGCCACCACTCATTCCTGGCAATGTATCGTTGCTGTAGATGAGGGAATAACCATTCTCAAAGGTTTTATTACTATTGGCTGAGACTTTACCTTCCCTAAACACGAATACTAGCTCGGTGATTGCTTTACTCGTCCCTGGAAATCCAGCGACAAACAGATCCATTCCCGATTCGAGCATGTTGCAGTTGCCGAGTTTGGCAATGGGATAGCTAGTTGTAGATTTAAATTTGACTACTGCCAGATCGATACTACCAGGCGCAGAGCGAATCGAACTACTGATGATGTCATACTTGAGATCGTCCGGTGTCGTAATTTTATAGACAACCTTACCTTTATTTTTGACTACATGAGCCGCAGTCAGCACGGTATAAATATCACCTTGACGTTGGAGCATTACCCCCGAACCGACGCTATCGGGTTCGGTAATTAAGACAGTAATTGCCCGCGCTGTCTTGGCAATCTCGACTGGAGTTTTGGCAACTGCTGGCTGGACGAGAGCAACTGTGGCACCGACTCCAATTAGTCCCGTCCATAGGGAGATTCTAGATGACATAAGGATATAATTACTTTGTAGGCATATTATAAAGTATCGCTCCGATTCGATCGATTAAAATAGACGCACAAAGCCAGAAGATCGATATCATTCTCCGACATCTTACTAGCATGGACAATGATAATTCCTAATCCTCGATCGACTCAATTATATTTAGAAGTAATTACTCGGTCGTTTCTACTTTTTGTCTAGATTGACTCTCATTGCATTGCCATTTTTTTAGGAGATCGCCACTCGATCGGATTGAAAACTAAATTATTTCTACCAACACTACCACAGGAGCTTGGATGAGGTAATCAGTCATCGATTTGCTCGATAGAAAGTCACAAAAACCATTGAGACATAGATCGAATGACAGACAGCTTATGCTAGATTTTTTTCAATGCTAGAGCTATTACCAACGGGCGAATAACTGCTCTAAGCTGGCCTCCCAAGCGGGTAACTGCACGCCAAAGTCGGCTAAAACCTTGCTGTTATCTAATACCGAATAAGCAGGACGTTGAGCGGGGGTGGGATAGTCGCTAGCGGGAATTGCTAAAATTTGCTCGACAGCGAGGTGTCGATCGGGATAAGCTAATCGATACCGATCGACAATTTGACTGGCGAATCCGTGCCAACTGGTTTTGCCTGCTGCGGATAGGTTGTAGATTCCCCTTAGGTCTTGCTCTCGATGGGATTGTGCTAAAATTTGGGCGGTAGCTTCGGCGATCGATCTACTCCACGTTGGCGCACCGACTTGATCGGCGACGATTTTGAGTTCGGTACGATCTGCTGCTAGTCGCAAAATCGTCAGCAAGAAATTTTTACCGCGATTGCCATATACCCAAGTAGTTCGCAAAATTAGGTGCTGGCAATCTGCTTGGATAATTGCCCGTTCGCCAGCCAGTTTGCTGGCTCCATATACCCCTAACGGTTGGGGTAGATCGGTTTCTAGATAGGGGCTAGTTTTTAGACCGTCGAAGACATACTCGGTAGAATAGTGGACGAGTAAAGCTTGAGATTCGCGTGCTAGTTCGGCGAGAACCCCTGGCGCGGTAGCATTAATCGCCTGACACAGTTCCGGTTCCTGCTCGGCTTTATCGACTGCGGTATAGGCAGCAGCATTGACGATAATATCTGGCTGAATTTGGCGAACTTTTTCGCCGATTTTGTGGGGGTTAGCTAAATCTAACTCTTGAGATCCCAACACGGTAATGTTGCCCAATGTGGCTAAAGTCACCTGAAGTTCCCACGCAATCTGTCCCTGTTTCCCAAGAATTAAAATTTCGCGCATATATTAAATCTAGTTGTGACGATCGTTAGTTAATTTCCAACTCTAACTATTCAGTCAATCGAGCGATTTATTTCAGTATTTTTACTGGTTTCATCGACTCATCAGAGAATGTTATATTTGGTCTAACTGATGATACCATTTTTCAGAATTCTATCTTAACTTAAACGCTCCAGTTTTTGAGGCTATCGCTAGGCATCGGCATTCCATCCTCAAAGTAACTCAACGATTTTGACTGTGGATCTGCCAGCTATTACCTGAGAACCGAGCGATTTTGCATGGAAAGAAGTGAAAAATATTCATGTCATCGATCGGAGATTGGTTGATAATGTCGATCGATTGCTTATTTCAAATAATTAACAATTTAGATTGACTGCCCATCTATGAAGCAAAGCTTGTTAAAAAATGGTCTCTACAACACGGCGGCTGGCATCATTCGGATTGGATTAGCTTTGTTAACGATTCCGGTATTGATTCGGCTGCTGGGAGTCGAGGAATACGGGCTGTGGACGCTGGCGATGACGGTAATTGTCATCGTTACCCTCGCCGAATCGGGCTTGTCGTTGGCGACGACGATGTTTGTCTCTCAAGATTTAGAGCGCAACGATGTGGCGGGGCTATCGCAGACGCTGACGATTACGGGCGGGGCGATGCTGGTTTTATCGGTGTTAGCAGGTGCCTTTTTATGGGCATTCGCACCACAAATCGTCGGTGGTTTTGCCAAATTGCAACTATTCCAACAAGTAATTGCGATCGAAGCACTCAAACTCGGCGCAATTGTCGTCTGGGCGCGATTGATTCAGCAGGTGCTCGTCGGTGTCGAGCAAGCGTGTCAGCGATACGATCTTACCAATGGCATCACCACGATTCAAGCCTTCGCCCTGAATATCGGCATGTTAATTGTCGTATTTACTGGCGGTAAAACGTTAGCCCTCATGCAATGGCAAATTTGTGTAGCTGTCGGCGGTTTGCTCTGTCATTGCTGGATTAACTGGTGGTTGCTCAAAAAATTCCCGCTGCATATTAATTGGAACCCTCAACGGGGAGTAGAGATATTTCGCTACAGCATGATGAGCTGGCTGACGGCAATGGGTGGGGTGTTATTTGCCCAAATGGATAAAGTAATTGTCGGATCTGCCTTGGGTACGACGGAATTAGGGATTTACGCCGCAATTACCAATGTTACCAATCAGATTAATGTGTTGTCTGCTTTGCCCGTACAGCCGATGATGCCCGCTCTGAGCGCGCTGGCGGCATCGGAATTCGATCCCAATCAAGCCGAGGAGCGTGTCAAACAGGCTTATTTAGTTAATAGTTTTTTTGCATTGGGAATTGGCTGCGTATTACTGACGGTAGCACCATTTTTACTCAAGCTGCTGTTGGGTAACGAGCCGAGCGCGACGGTGCTATTGTCGTTTCGGATTGCCGTTTTAGCTTACTCGCTGTATTCGGTAAATGCGGTGGGCTTCTATCTGTGTTTGGGTTTGAATGCCGCACGTACCTGTATGACGATTCAAGTGGGTGGGAGTATTTTGGCATTGGGGCTAATTTGGATGGGAACGGAGCGGTTGGGGTTATTGGGTGCGATGCTGGGCAATTTAGGATTTGCCGTTACCTGGCTGATGAATGTCTATGGTTGTAGGTTGCTGAAAATTCCTGGGCTTAAATGGTTGCAATGGTTGGGAGTGCCGTTAGTCGTGACGGTTACGATCTTTGGCGTAGGAATTATCGATGGCGATCCGATCGTTAAATTATCCCTGATGAGCGGATTATCGATCGGATTATTCGGTTGGTACGTTTTTCATCAATTTGCCACTCTCAAATCGCTCTATACCAAACTCCAATACAGTTTTTCCAATAAAGTAAATTAGACATTATGCTGAATTATCAGGCAATCGATCGCGGCACAAATAGTGCGGAATATCTCTTATTTGTCAATTCGCTCGACTCCAATCTGAAGATTGTCGAGATCGTGAGTATTTACAATCATCCCGCCGATCGGTTGCAAGACTGGATGGGGGTAAAATCGATCGTCTGCATGAACGATCGTGACGAGTTGTACGATATCGATATTCGGTTGGCTTGGGGAAGTGAAATTTTCAGACAGCACCGCTACGATTACGGCTGGAATCAGTCTACGCTGTTATGTCGGAGTCTCCGCAGGAGAGGCTATGCCAACGATCGCCGCCGTCAACCTCGGCACAAACTGATTGTTTATCTATGTACCCCCGCTACTCATTTAGGTGCTAGTACAGATCGATCGGTACCTGCGGAATTTATCATCGGTAAATATTGGCAGAGCATCCATCATTACTATTTACCATTACCGCAGACATTACCTTTCGAGCTACCCGAACCAATTACAACAGCCGATCGGTTACATTTAGATTTAGACTTACCGACGATCGTCAGCACTAAGCCAGGTATTCGCGAAGGTGGATTGCGAACTAAAGGCATCGAGCGGCGTGGTACGGTCGATCGTCCGCTGATTTCGGTAATTACCGTCGTTTATAATGGCGCGAGCAATCTCGAACAAACGATCCAATCCGTTCTCAATCAAGATTGCCAGAATTTTGAATATATCATTATCGATGGCGGTTCGACCGACGGGACGATCGAGATCGTTGAGAAATATGCCGATCGGATCGATTATTGGATGAGCGGACGCGATGCGGGTTTGTACGATGCCATGAATCGTGGGATCGATTTGGCGGCTGGTGAATGGCTCAACTTCATGAACTGTGGGGATTTCTTCACCGACAGTCGATCTCTAAGTCGGGTACCGCTGCAAGAAAATGTCGATTTTTACTACTCAGATACTATTTTGTATGATGGGATGGGAATAATAAAGTTACGCGTCTGCTCGAAGGAACGACAAGACGTGATTCACCAATCAATTGTATACAATAAGCGTTTACACTCAAATTACAAATATTTAGTTCACGATAAGTTGAGCATTTCCGATTACTTCTTCTTTCGGAAGTATGATGCCAAAAATTGGTGCAAACTCGATTCACCGATCGCGATCTATAATACTGAAGGAATTTCAGTGACTAATTCTAAAGGTTTCGTTCAAAGACTTTTTGTTGAATTTATGGCTGGAGATATTAATGAATTTCAAATGTCTCTGGCGATAATGGCAAAGGTGCTACGAACGCCATTACGAATCATTCGAGATCGTCTCAAGTAAAAGCGTTAAGTGTTTTTAGCTGAGTAACATCTACCTGTAAATTCTGGAACGATCGCGATAATTGGCAAGCTTGTGTGCGATTCTCCTTCAGAGAGGCTCCGCCAACGCGATCGCTGACAAACATAATATTAGTTGAGAGCGTAAGGATGCTACTTTGAGCGATCGGCACTCGCGCGAGGAGCAGATAGAATTAATATATTTAAGGTTATAAAGCATGTTACCGTCTATAGATATTATCATTATTAATTGGAATTCATCGATCCAACTGCGCGAATGTTTAGAAGCAGTTGCTAGTGCCGATCGCCAAGAATTCAGATTAGATAAAGTAATTATTGTCGATAATGCTTCGACAGATCGATCTCTTGAGGGTTTAGAGCAAATCGTACTCCCGATCGAAATTATTAGGAATGCTAAAAATAACGGGTTTGGAGCCGCCTGCAATCAAGGTGCGGCAATTAGTACCGCCGACTATTTATTATTTCTCAATCCAGATACTAAAACCGCCTCCGATGCGATCGATCGTGCAGTCAGTTTTATGGAAAAACCCGATCGTCAGCAGGTTGGTGTAGTCGGGATTCAACTAGTCGATAGTCACGGCAAAATTCAACGCAGTTGCGCTCGCTTCCTAACTCCGAGCACGCTGTGGTGCAGTATTTTGGGTATCGATAAACTGATTAAAAACAAGTCTACCAGCTACATGATGACGGAATGGGATCACAATAATACCCAACCTGTCGATCATGTGATGGGAGCTTTTTACCTAATTAGGAGCGAGATTTTTCGCTCTTTAAAGGGGTTCGACGAGAGCTTCTTTGTTTACTTTGAAGATCTCGACTTATCTTATCGCGTCAAAAAGTTAGGCTGGTTATCTTATTATCTGGCGGATGCTCGATCGTTCCATAAAGGCGGCGGTACCTCCGAAAATATCAAAGCCACTCGGCTGTTTTACTCGCTTCGCAGCCGGATCTTGTACGGGTACAAACACTTTAACCCAATTCAAGCCAATCTGATGATGCTAGCATCGCTGTCGATCGAGCCGTTTACGCGGATCGTCTTCGCATTGCTCAAGCTATCGGGATCGCAAGTCAAAGAAACTATCCTCGGATACGCTCAATTGTTTGCCAATCTCCCCGAAATCTATAAATCGAGCGGCTCCTGAGTAATTTAGGAAATCGCCATTTCCCCACCAGTCAATTACATCACCAAATCCTTGCCGATGTTTCTCCCCATAGGTAAAAACTCATATAGCAGTCACTTGTATATTATTTTTTTAATATCAATGTGCCTGTTACCTTTCTCGACTGGAACTGGCTCTGGCTCATTTGTCATCAGCTTTGCATTTCCATTCTTGATTTTACTATCGCTATTTATTGGCGGCATTTTTATTACCAGAAAAGAGCGAGTTAATTATTCGCAGGATTTAAAACTGTCACTAATGTGTGGGTTGTTGCATGTATTTGCTATTTTTATATCGTCTTTAATGAATGAGAATTTGGTGCTCTCTTTTGCCAGATCGATCTTTGACTTTGTTGGTTTTGCGATGTTTTTGTACATCACCTCAAATTCATCGATTAGTAAAGATGCCATCGCTGCTTACAACAAAATATCATCGCTGTTTATTTTGTCCGGATTTTTGATGTCAGTTTATTTTATTATTAATTTTTTATTGGCAGTTCAGCAAAATTCACTAGATAAAGTTTTACTAGAACGCGAAAATGGTGGTTTGCTGTCACTACCATGGGGAGCATCAAATACGATCGCAGCCTGTTTAATGATGCCTTTTTTCTCGGCATTGGATCGATTATTTAACGCTCCAGCTCAAACCCAAGATCGAACCGAGAACCAAATTCAAACCCAAATTAAATTCAAGAAAAAGAAAAAGAAATCTAACTGGATGCTGGTAATTATGTTAACGATCGTCATCGCAATTTTAATAACGCAATCGCGAAATGTGACGATTACGTTATTACTGAGTACGATTTTAATTGGCGGCTCGACTAAAAATACTAAGCAGACACTGATATTTGTCGGTTTATTAGCCGCTATTTTTGTTTCAATCACTAGTTTTTACGGTCAAGATCTCGATACAATCTTTGATGCCAGAGTTGGCGATGGAGCCGCAGATATCGGCGGTTTCAACGGTCGAACGACATTGTGGATACTATCGATCGATTACTTTTTCAATAATCCTCTCGCACCGTTGGGCTACTTTGGCATGTTGAGCGAACTCGGACATACCGGGCACAACATTTTTCTAACGACTTTAGTCGAACAAGGCATATTTGGACTGGTTGCTTATATCTTATTTACGGTCAATAATTTTACATTTTGTATAAAGAAGATGACAACTAAATCTCTATCTTTTATCACAAAAAGACGAATGGTCTTGTACATTATTGCTAATTTTGCAATTTTAATCCAACTGCAATTTGAAGATTCTAATTTAACAGCTCAAAATATCGTCTATCAGTGGATATTTCTAGCATTAATGTATTTGAGTGCTTACTGCGATCCACAGGAGGAGGAAACATTGATATTGCCAGATTCACTTTAAAGTATTCTTTTCTACAGCCATCTTTAGCAAACAATCATCACTTAAAAAGTATGCCTTATAAAGTATTAGTTCTCACAAAATATGGGTCTTTAGGCGGTAGCAGCAGATATCGATTTTATCAATACTTGCCTTACCTAAAATCCCAAAACTTCGATCTGACGATCGCACCGTTATTAGACAATCAATATGTAACTAACATTAATAATGGTCAACGAAATTTTACTAATGTCTTGAGGTCTTATTTCCAACGCTTAGTTAGATTGATGCGCGATCGCGATTACGATTTACTATGGGTCGAAAAAGAACTCTTTCCATATATCCCTGAATGGTTGGAGCATAAAATTATCGGTAATATTCCTTATGCAGTTGACTACGATGATGCCCAATTTCATATTTATGACTACTATGGCTCGAAGCTTACCAAAACGTTGCTAGCATCTAAAATCGATCGGGTGATGGCTCATGCCCGGTTGGTAATTGCGGGCAATAAATATATCGCATCCAGAGCAGAACGAGCGGGTGCCAAACATATCGAAATTATTCCAACTGTCATCGATTTAGATCGCTATTCTATTAAAAATTCTATCGATCCGAGTAGGGCATTGAATATTGGCTGGATTGGTTCTCCTGGTACTAGTACTTATCTCAAATCAATTCAATCGGTGTTTGAAGATGTCTATCGGCACCATAATTGCGCGTTTACGCTCGTGGGTGCGGGGGCATTAACACTCGGCAATCTCGATCTGAATATTAAGAAATGGCAAGAAAACACCGAAGTCGAAGATATCAAAAGTTTTGATGTAGGCATTATGCCCCTAGATAGCACGCCCTGGGAAGAGGGTAAATGCGGTATCAAACTCATTCAGTATATGGCGTGCGGTTTACCTGTCGTCGGCACCCCAATCGGTGTCAATCAAGAAATTATCGCTCATGGAGTCAATGGTTTTCAGGCAAATAATCTCCATGAGTGGACGGAGTATTTATCCAAATTCGCTAGCGATCCTCAATTATGCGCCGAAATGGGAGCCAAAGGTCGCGAGATGGTCGAATCTAAATATTGCCTGCAAGTCACAGCACCCAAAATGGCACAACTTCTTAGGGCATGTATTTAGTAAGACTCAACAGTTCTTACTGACAGCTTGACACTGCTGAATGGCTTTATCGACGGCTGGAGCGAGATCGAAGCCGAGAGGCTGTTTGGTTTGAAGCTTAGTTTTAGCACGGATAATGGCTGCTGCGGCACCTGGAGGAGCTTTTTGTTGCCACCAATCGGCACTTTCACTATACAGCCATGCATATCGATCGGCAGTACGAAGTGAATGATATACATTCTGCTCTAATAATCGCAATCGATCGGCTGGCGAGAGAAAATGCTGAGTAGTCTTGCCAGATCGAGGATCTTTTTCTGGACTGGGAAATCGATCTAGTACTAGATCTGAATAGATGGCTTGACCGAGTTTAACATTGCGATCGTATTTTCGAGTGTTATTGGCATCGACAAACAGCCGCGCCTGATTAAAAATCGTATCGCGAACGGCATCGAACCACTCAGTCTTATAAAAATAATAAGCCCATTCATGTCCGTCGATAATTACCGTTCGGGGTTTGGCGGCATCGAGCATCCCATTAATAAAAGCTGGCCACAACCCATAATCGTGGTTGGCAAGTTGTTGCTGCAATTTAGTCGCAGTAGTCGGAGTCGCCCATAAATCTTTCATCCAACTCAACAGCCCAAATGTGAGTACTTGCGTCCCTGGCTGTTGCGTTTGCAATGCCCGGATAAATTGAGCACCACGCTTGCGAACTTGTTTCTGATACTGAGCGAAAGTCTTTTGTTGCTGGCGGGGCTGCTGGAAATATTTCCACGGGCTGGTAGTCGTGTATGGTTCCGAATCGAACGCAATACCGCGAAAACGGGCGATTTTGGCAGTTTTGGCAAAATTTTGCATGTTTTGGGCCGCAGTCGCCCAATCATTATCGTCAAACCAATCCCAGCCATCATCCATCCCCGACCACATGACGACAAAGTTATCGGTAAACCGAGTAGATTTAGTCGCCGCCAAATCGCGACGATCTTGGGTAAATGCGGCATTAGGATAAGCTGTTTTTTTAAAGACCTCTTTACCCGCATTGAGTTTGAGGATAATGCCATCGAATGGTTGCTGCTCCATCTCTTTGAGATGCTGGCGATAGAAATTTGGCGCGGGGGCATCCCAACCGTATTCGATTAATTTTTTAGGGGTGCTAAGTTTTGCTGTTGCTGTTGTCGGTAGGTAACATAAAAGTAAGAGTGCTATGACTAGATAAGTGACGATCGACTGACGGCGAATCCTCAGGGGTACTCGCATCCAGGTTGGTAGCTTACGGAACGATCTCATCATACGCGCAAAAAATCGGGGTGTAGCTAATTCTATCGTCTCCATCTGCTCATTGCGATCGCCGATCGAAATCGATCGTCCCCAGCCAACCTTGCTAGATTTTACCGACTGAAGATGCGATCGCAATTTAACAAACTTTGGGGCTAGTTGTCGCGCAATTTCTAAATTTTGTCAAGATCGATCGGTTAGATTTCGATCGGCAGATCGAGGATTAAGCTGGTTTGAGGCAAACCAGATCGCCAGCAAAATTGGTAGCAATTCGATCGATCCATATTGCTACGATGAATAAATTAGTGATGTAATTTAACTATCTTTGCTGAGGCTGATATGATATACTCCATTTAAATTTTAAATCTAAATATCAAATTCTCCTCCCCTCATCAGATCTCATTAAAGCATTCCTACCAGCTACAATATAGATGAATTCTAGCTAGCTTGGATCGGCAGATGTTGACGACAAAATATCGATTGCTCGCTAAAAAATGTCAATAAACTGCGATCGGATCGATCGACATTGAAAAATCGCACGAAACTCTCTGCCTGAGATGGTTGCAGTCCGATCGAAATCTAATCTCAGACCAGCGGTTATAATCTAATGAGCAGAGCGAGTTGTTTGCGCTATTTGACTTATATTTTTAGCTATAGTCGAGATCCGCGATCGAAATGTTCCCGCAGATAAATCTACCGATCGAAATAGATAGAGATCGAGAAAATTCAATCTCAGAGAGTACTTGGCGGCGATTGGCAGGTTGACGACGGCTGGGGTCTCGATCGAGTTCGTTACGGACGATCGCGCGCTCAACCTTACGCCATTTACAGCAAATTTAATTAAGATAATTAGCCGATTCTATCTAATGAGTCAGTCAGTTAGGATTGGGAGGGGCTGGTGCGATGATAAATCAGAATAGTATTTAATTTGAACCGAAATAAATTATTTACCTTTCTAGGTCTATCGCTCGATTTCTAAATACGGATATAATATTTTTATTAAGAAATACGATATTTTAGAGATTTAGTGGCGATGAAGATCGAGAAAACTAGCAGTTCCACTAATTTTTATACACTAGGTAGATTGATGTTTTCATACTTATTACCGGAAATTAAGCTTTCGCTGGAGTTTTCCGAACGCAAATTTCTACTTTGTATCGCTGACATACTCCTAATTGCCAGTGGAATTGTTAGTTCGTTGTGGTATTGGACTTATAAAAGCGGGCGCACACTGAGCCTGGAGTTATTTGGTTATCACTCCGCCTGGATCGTTGCTATGGGCATCAGTTGGCTGATTTGGATGTTTATTAGCGATTTATACGATCTCCGCATCGCAGTCAAAGTCAAACGGACAATTCAACAAATCTGCTGGGGTGCGATCGGCATCGGGTTAATCTATCTAGTTTATTATTTTGTAACGGCACCAGCTTCCATTCACACCGAAGATGCTACCACACTGAGATTTGCCCCCGCATTAGCGGTCGGGACTACAACTATTCTACTACTAGTATGGCGATTGATGTATGCCGTAGTATTAGGAGTCGGTCACGCTCGCCAGCGAGTGCTGATTATTGGCGCGGGTGTAACGGGTAAGATTCTGGCAGAATCTTTCAAGCAGTATCCACAGTATCAAGCGATCGGTTTTATCGACGACGATCGGAAACTGCACGGTAAAACCTGTCAAAATATTCCCGTGCTAGGCGATCGTCATACATTAGGATCGGATATCGATCGTTATAATGTCGATGAAATCGTCCTTGCCATCAGTCGCCCGATCGATGAAGACTTACTCCAACTGCTGACGAGTTTTCACGAGCGCGGCATTGCTGTGACCCCAATGCCCGTGTTATACGAGCAAATGACTGGTAAAGTTGCCGTCGAACACATTGGCAGCCAATGGTACTCAGCTCTACCCCTGAATAAAAACCCCTTCGATACATTCAATCGAATCGGTAAAAGAATTCTCGACTTGATTTGTGGGGCGATGATCGGAGCGATTTTTGCACTCGTCTTCCCCTTTGTCGCAATCGCTATTAAGTTAGATAGTCCTGGCGCGATTTTTTACAAGCAAGAGCGCGTCGGCCAGTATGGAGCTAAATTCACCGTCTACAAGTTTCGATCGATGGTGCAAAATGCCGAACGCAATGGTAAGGCACAATGGGCGGTTAAAGGCGACGCACGGATTACTAAAGTTGGTAACTTCATTCGCAAAACCCGCTTAGATGAGCTGCCTCAAGTGCTCAACGTCCTACGCGGCGAAATGAGTATGGTCGGCCCTCGCCCCGAACGCTATCAATTTATCAAAGAATTACAGCAACAAATTCCCTTCTACCGGACGCGATTGGCAGCCAAACCTGGCTTGACTGGATGGGCGCAAATTAACTACGGTTACGGCAGTACGGTTGAAGATGCATCGATTAAACTTCAGTACGATCTGTACTATCTCAAGCATTGGTCGCCGTGGTTAGATCTCAAAATTTTACTACGGACATTCTCAGTAGTTCTGAAAATGCAAGGACAATAATACGGTTGAAGATATTCCTCATCAGCGCGATCTGGATCGCGCTCAATTACGCTCAAATAGCCAGTGCGACTCTAACTTAGAAATTAGAGTCGCGCTGGCTATTTGAGCGTGAGCAGGGCTTATCCGTCACCCTTTCCTCGATCGGCTTGTCACCTTAATAGGGGTAAGGATTGTCAGATCGATCCCGATCTTTTACCTATTTAAGTGCCTAACATTTGTAATTGATATAAACTTGCATATAAACCACCTTGCTCTAGTAATTCATCATGGGTACCAGCTTCGAGTAAAGTCCCTTGTTTGAGCACAAAAATTCGATCGACATTCCGAATCGTCGATAAACGGTGAGCGATAATAATTGCCGTCCGATCGATAATTACCCGATCTAGAGCATCTTGAATTAAGGCTTCCGTCCCTACATCTAAACTAGCTGTCGCTTCATCTAAGACGAGAATGCGAGGATTGCGAATTACCGATCGCGCAAAGGCAATTAATTGTTTTTGACCCGCAGATAAATTTGCCCCGCGTTCTCGCAATTGGGTATCGTAACCTTGGGGAAGTTGGGTAATAAACCTGTCGATATTGGTCGATTTGGCTGCCTGAATAATTGCTGCTTCTGGATAACTTTCGCCTAATGTGATATTGTCTCTGACGTTTCCAGCAAATAGAAATCCATCTTGCAAAATCACTCCTAAATAACGGCGGAGTTCGGCTTGAGCAATATTTTTAATATCCACTCCATCGACTAAAATTCGACCCTTTGTAGGCTCATACAGACGGCAGAGCAACCGAATTATCGAGCTTTTGCCAGCCCCGGTCGGGCCGACTAAGGCAATCTTTTCTCCTGGTTTAATTGTAAAGTCTAAATCGCGAATTACATAGTCATCATCTTTATAAGCAAACCAGACATGCTCGAACCGAATTTCACCTTGGGATGCACTATCGATATGCGTCAAATGTTCGCTTTGAGCGGGATCGATATCTTGAATTTCGATCGGCTCGTTGAGAATATCATTAATTCGCTCTACCGATGTAAATCCCGATTGAATTGCTGTGAACTTCTCGGCGAATTGTCGTAAGGGTTCAAACAATCTTTGGGCATACAGAATAAACGCCGATAGCGTGCCAAAATCTAAGGTTTTATTCAGTACCATCAAACCACCTAGCCACAGTACCGCAGCGATCGCGACTAACGAAATCCACTCTAAAGTAGCGGAAACTGCCGAGTCGTGAAAATTTGTTTTATCAATTTCGTTGATGTACCGATCGCGTACCGTTCTAAATAGTTCGGCATTATATTTTTCGCGCTTAAATAACTGAACGACATTAATCCCGACGACATTTTCTTGAACCATCGAGTTGAGTGCAGATAATTCTTCTCGACCACGATAATTAGCTTTGCGATATTCTTGTTGGAAGTAGATAACTAATGCGGCAACTGGTACTAACATGATTAATAACACCAGGGCAATTTGCCACTGAAGTCTAAACATGAAATAAATCATCACGACGATCGAAAATAGATCGCTGACGATGCCGATCGCGCCGCTGGTAAATACATCCCCTAAAGCTTCCACATCATTAGTCAATCGGGTAATCAGCTTCCCGACAGGCGTACGATCGAAAAATCGGACTGCTAAAGATGTCACTCGATCGAATAAGTCGTTCCGAATATCGGCGGTAATTTGTTGACCGATCCGTTGCGATGTATAACCTTGAACTGCGGTTAAAATCAATCTAACTACTACCGTCGCCATTAGCAATAATGTCAGTATATTCAATCCATCTAACATGGATAAATTACTAACAAAATCCCAGGTTTTTTCATTCCTAATTTTAGAGATTGCCTGACCGACAATTAGCGGCTGCACCGCGTTAGCAATTGCCAATGGAATCAATAATCCAAATGACAGAAAAAATAACTTACCACTGCGACGAGCGTAGGGCAATAACCTCAATAATAATCGCCAGTCGTTATCGGGGAGTACTGGCGATTTTAGATTTTGTTCGCGAGGTTGTGTCGCATTAATCATTGAAATTTTGGATTTTGGATTTTGCGGATGCGCGTTTCTCCTGACGGAGAGGTTACGCCAACGTCGGGTTTCCCGACGATTTAGCGACCCAAATCACGCGGAGGTTCCCTCCGCATGTGTTTGGATCAAGACAGCGACCCAAGGAGAATTGTTCTCGATCGATCCTCGATTACCAGGACGAATGTGACTTTGTTGGCTATGTTAATCGATCTTCACAATTCTAGGATAACAGGTTTGACTGGGGTGAGGATCGGCAGCCATCGCAGTCACTCGCCACAAATAAACCCCACCAACCGCGAGGATTGATGGAGCTTATTTAGAATAGAAAAATTATGCAGCTAGTCAGCTAATTAAAACCACTTTTGGGGAACTGCTTCTTCCTTGGTATTGGTATTCCGGGAAGGAGTCGCTCGATCGAATGTCATGTGTACCGAGCGTTGTTGTTCGCCATCTTTAGCGACAGCCACGATCGGATAGTCGATGTTGCCATCTTGGAATGACATTTGGAACCGGAAGGTACCATCGGGGTTGAGCTTAATTTGTCGTCCGCCGATCGAAACTGTCGCATCGGGTTCGGTAGCACCGTAGACGATCAATTCAGCATCAGCAATCAACCAGAATTGACGCTGACGTTCGCCGACATCCATGCCAATTCCCGACATGCCAACTCCAGACATATTTACGCCGGAAGCCGTCGGTAATGCCCACATGCCGACTCCAGAGGGGAAGACAAAGGAACTGAGCGATTCCATTGGTGAATGTTGCATCGAACCGTAGAGCGAACCAGCCACCCGGAGAGATTCGACCGAATCTGCCATGCCGAAAATCCGTTCGTAAATAGCATTTTGCTCGGTACCAGTACCAGCAACGGGTGTACCTGCTTCAGACGCTTTATGGCTGGGAGGTACCAATTCGACAAAGGTTTTGCCAACCAATTCTTCTTCCCAAGGTACGGTGATAAAGATATCTTCGATCCAGTCGGAAGGGTAGACGGGGGGAATGCTCACAGATGTCGATCTCGCCAGCACCAACCACCGACCATCACCACAACGATAACCGATATCGATCGTGTAAGCTCGATCGCTTACAGGAATGGGGATATACCATTCGCGAGCCATCTCGTCGATCGGATATTCTTGAATACTATGGGGGCTTTGACTGTCGAGACTGATATCGGTAACATCATAAATCCGCAGCGCCAATTGTTGTCCGCCGTGGTAGCGCAGTTCGTTTTTGTGCTCGATCGGAATGTCCCAGTAAGCGTATGCCCACTGAGGATCGCGGGCTAGTAACACAATCCGGCTGTCTCCATAACCGTTGGGTAAATCTCCCAATCCTTCATCTACGGCTGCTAATTCCGCAGCAGTGAGATCGACATCGACTCCGAGTTCAAATTTTCCTGCTTCCACTTCTAATTGGGCCTCCAGTTTTGTAGATGGACTGAGAGTAGACTGACTACTCTGAATTTTCTGAATTTCTTCCAGCAGTTGGGATTTCCGCATCCTGCTGTAACGAGACACCCCACAAACACTTGCCACGCGGCGAAGTTGTCTGAGTGTCATTTCTTCTAATGCGTTATCTGTCGCCACGATCCGTCCTCCGAATAATGTGCAGATATCAAACTCATCAAATTTGTATCTACACTGTTGTCACCTAGTAAAAATTGCTACCTTTAAGTCAGTCTACCGACTAACTGCATTTAAGCTGTTCATTAAATTTCTAGAATCTGCAAAACCGAGAGTATAGCTCGATCGCAGGTGACTAAATTGCGATTTTAAAATTACATCTATTAGATAAATCTACTAACTCCTGAAGTTACTTATGTTCGGGTGTTAGCGATCGACAACGGATGTTTCTCATTACTATCTAACAAAACTTTACCCCGATCCGTCAAGGGGGGATCGCCTTCAATTTCAAGGGTTTAACGATTTTACGTCGTTTGAGCAATTTTAATTGTCAGGAAACCATGACAATTGCGAGATCGGATGACGAGCGAAGTTGTTTCGATCTCCATCCGATCTCGCAATTGTCTCAAGGTAAGAAAAAAGTTGGGATGGGTTGTGAACCCCGAATCCCAACTGCTTACTCCTTACTCCCCACTCCCAACTCAATCAAAGATCGAGAAACTGAAGCATCACTGCGGGCATTGGGATCAGCGTCAGAATCGTAATTGCTAAAATTACTACGCCCAGAGCGTCCCGCCAGTTATTGAGGTCTGAGACATCATTGAGCGCGGGTTCGTCGATCGCGGGAATCAAACCGACGACGATCGCTAAAAAGAGTAAATCTGTATTGCCAAATTCCGAAGATCTAAATCGAATCAAGCCGAGGATTAATAAAATAAATTTACTCAACTGAGAGACGATCGCGCTGGGTTTTTGACCGAACATGCCATGTACGATGTAACCGCCATCGAGACGGCGTAAGGGCATTAATTTAACGACAATAATCAATAAACTAATATAAGCCGCGATCGCCACGATATGCAGATCGATCGCGCGTTCGGCGACAAATTGGCTGCCTAACGCCCATTTACTCAACAGCGTCAGCAATAGCGAAAATCGGGGGTCGAACGCATGAAAGCTCACCAGATTAGACTTGGGATCGATCGGTACCGTTTCCGATTGTGTCAGTCCCCATACGAATAACGGGATTGCAGTTACTAAGCCCAATGCTGCTGCGGTAAAACCCAAATCGAAGACGGCCTTGCGATTGGGTACGGGAGAGCGCATTTGCACCATACAGCCATAAGTACCCGGCCAAAATGGGAGGGGAATAAAATAGGGAAAATTCGTCTCGATTTGATAATATCGGGCGACGAGATAGCGACCTAAATCGTGAATGCCCAAAATTAGCATGATGCTCAATGCGTATGGTAAACCTGCAAACAGAATCTCGCCAAGATCGCCTTTGGGTAATCTTGCTAATGCCGCACCAAAATAGGCGGTAGGGATCGATGTCAACAGTAATAGGACGAGTGCGATCGCTCCATCCCGCCAGTGCTGAGATTTACGAACGATCTGGGTGGGTTGAGGGCGGGGTACTAGGGCGAAAAACGGTTACCAGTCGAGAGACTGTACTGGAATAGAATAAAAAAGCGA
>NZ_JANPLS010000473.1:0-1933 GCF_031422475.1 Chamaesiphon sp. VAR_48_metabat_403 | reverse complement strand
ATTGCAGTGCGTCGTTCCCGTGAGCCTCCGCATGTAGACCTACGGTGTATACACAAGTCGGCTGGACTTCGTTTTTAGATCTAAATCCCCCAACCCCCAAGGATGCGGGGGCTTTCAAAGTCCCCCTTTTCAAGGGGGATTATGCGAGACAGCGACGCATCGAACGGGAGGCTCCCCTGGAGAATCTCTGTCAGGTTGACGATATAATGCGGTTTGCAGCAGTTTTATTTTTAAAAACTACCATCTAATCCTGTGGTGGATTTTATCTCTGAGCTGTCAAACATCTAGAAAGATAAAAATCGGTTTATAATATTCTCTGCCCCCGATTATTGACGAGGAATATTTATGTCCAATCGATTAGTTACTGAGCGCGCTCAAAAACACTTTGATGCCATCGCCTTAAAACTAGATTGGTGGGCAGGACGCAATCGATATTATTATCAAGATCTCGATAGATTGCACCAATTTTTAATTCCGACTGGTAGTAAGGTTTTAGAAATTGGCTGTGGAACTGGCGATTTATTAGCAAAGGTCGATGCAAAATTAAGCGTAGGCATTGACTTTTCATCCGCCGTTGTTAATTTAGCAAAAACTAAATATCCCGACTTACACTTTTATTGCCTGGATGCCGAAGATTTAAATCTAGAATCGCCAAATGAGTTCCCATTACTCGCCACCAAGTTCGACTATATTATTCTATCGGAAGTACTCGGCGATCTGACTAATATTCAACAGGTATTAGTAAATATCCAACAGCTCTGTCATCCACAGACGAGAATAGTAATTAACTTCCATAACTTTTTGTGGGAACCAATTTTAAATCTTGCCGAACGCATCGGGCAACGCCGTCCACAACCGCCCCAAAGTTGGCTGTCGATGAATGATGTCATTAATTTATTAAACGTTACTGGCTATCAACCTGTTAAGATTGGCAGACGATGTATCTTGCCTAAATATATCCCGATCGTCTCTAACTTTGTCAATCGTTATCTGAGTCCATTACCGATCGTCAATCATCTAGGTTTGACTAATTATATCGTCGCCCGCCAACAGATCGATCGCACTCATACTAGTACCGATTATACAGTAAGTGTAGTTATTCCCGCTCGTAATGAAGCCGGAAATATTGCCGATGCGATCGAACGTTTACCCCGACTGGGCAAACATACAGAAGTCATTTTTGTCGAAGGTCATTCGCAAGATGATACCTGGGATAAAATTCAAACTTTAGTAAATACATATAGCGGCGATGTTACCATCCAAGCATTTCAACAATCGGGCAAAGGTAAAGGCGATGCCGTGAGATTGGGATTTGAAAAAGCAACTGGAGATATTTTAATTATTTTAGATGCCGATCTCACCGTCCAACCAGAAGAACTGGTAAACTTTGTAAATGCGATCGCCAGCGGACGTGGAGAATTTATTAATGGTTCGAGATTGGTGTATCCCTATTCTCAAGCTGCAATGCCGTGGCTAAATACCTTAGCAAATAAATTTTTCGCACTAGTTTTTTCATTTTTACTCGGACAGAATATCAAAGATACCCTCTGCGGCACTAAAGTATTGTGGCGCGAAGATTATCTGAGAATTGTAGCCAATCGCAGTTACTTCGGCGATTTCGATCCCTTTGGCGATTTCGATTTGTTATTTGGGGCTGCTAAATTAAACTTGCAAATTGTCGAAGTCCCCGTTCGCTATCAACCCCGCACTTATGGCGAATCAAATATCGCCCACGTTCGCGAGGGATTGGTATTAATTAAAATGTGCCTATATGCGGCTCGTAAAATTAAATTCGTGTAGAGGATATTTGAACACTCTAAGAGGATGTTTGGAAAGTATAAACAGGTACCAGTAGAGAAAAAGCTTCCGCGAATTGTTAGGCTGAATAAAATTCAAAACTTAGACAGCCATCGAGGAAGCCATGAGTCAAGCC
>NZ_JANPLS010000472.1:0-2307 GCF_031422475.1 Chamaesiphon sp. VAR_48_metabat_403 | reverse complement strand
CTTTCCCCTTTACCCTTTACCCCTTCCTACCTACACCCTACACCCCACACCCCACACCCTGCGCGAAGCGCACCCCTCTAACAATTTTATAGCCAGTCGCCCCGATGAGAGTAGCCAGCATTGATAATCCCTTGGGATCTTTGGGCATATTAATTTTCGGGGCATCATCAGGAGAATTTGGATCTTTCCACTCATTTGGCAGGTTAATGTTAACATCTAAATTAATCAGGAGATTTTCAGTAGCAAAATCTTCATCGGTATAGTCATATTTTTTCAACCAATTAATCAGCTTGCTTAAATTACAACTTAATTTACTAACTGGTGGTAGCGGGAATAATTCTTCAACTAACTGACAACGCAGATCGAACATCCGTGAGATTTCAGCTTCATCAATTTTCTTATCTTTAAAACTTGCCAGCATCGTTTGCCAAACATCTTTTGATTTCTCAGATTCGATTAAATCTCGATCGGGAATCTTGATGTCATGTAAGATCGGCAAATAAGTTTCCTTTTTAGCCGCATTAATATATCCAGGTGAAATCATCACCGCTCTCCCCGCCCCCATTTTCGAGAATTCGGCAGCTTCCATCAACGGGATTGTCGTCACTTGTTCATTTCTAGCTCTACTTCCGCCACCTTTTTGAGTGGTGATTGAGTTAGTAAAATAGCGGAGTTCTCGATCTCCCAAATACTCACTATAGAATTGAGCCGACTTAGTATCTTGAGGATTGAGGAAGAATTTGGTCGCACAATTTGAGATAATTGTTTCAGATCGATCGTCCCCATAAGCCTCTCTCAGTTGAGACAGATTTTGGAGTCCAATTGCGCCACAGAATCCCGCCGAACGTCCTTCCGCTAACCAGTTGGCTATTTTTCGCAACTTCATACTCGGTAGCTCATCCAGGCTAACGAAAAAGGGGACTGTTCGCTGTCTGGAGTGGGCGATATTACGAGAAATTAATAAGTCGAGAATCGTTGCCAGTAGAGGTGAGATAATATGCCGATAATCTTGATTTAAACCGACGATCGTCAGCGTTTTAACATTTTCCCCAGTTAGGTCGATTTCAATGTTAGATTTGCCGCAAATAGAGGGAATAAAATCACGCTTGACTAGTTGATTGACAGTCTTCTGAGCGTTCGCAAGAATCCCGGCTTCGGTGACGTTAGTTTTACCTTTTTCACCACCAGCACTGAGGAATTGAGCTAGGGATTGATAAATCCACGGGTTAATCCGTTTGGCGGCAAATCGCATCCGTTCGCCAAATTGGGGCAGATTAAGAATCGCCGCAACTGTCATGATATCGGCGACTGAGGGGCTGGCATCACCGATTTCGACATCCCACAGTCTGCTAGCAACTGCAATGGCTTCAGGGTCTTCTTCGAGCCATTTTGAGAGCAACATTCCCCCTTGAAGAACGCTAGAGCCACCACTCTCGAAGAATTCATTACCACCTTCGCCCGTACCTTTAGAGGTATTCTCCGTTAGAACTTCGGAAATTTGTCCCGCACCGATCGAATCGCCCGAATCGCGGATAAAATCACAGATATTAAAGATTCCCGATTCAGGATAGGAAGGGGCAATAATTTGGACTTGATAGCCGCGCTGGGCGGCATAACCGATAATTTCTTTGGTTTGTTCGGGATATTTAAAGTCAAATACAGTTGCCGTAATTCCTTGATCTAGAGCCGCACGAATGACGGGAGTAAGGATACTATGAGATTTCCCCGCACCCGCCGCACCAAAGACAGCAATACTCTGTTGAGCGTTGGGGAGAAATAGAGTTTTATCTCTGAATTTAGACTTTCTAGGACGATATTTAGCTTCAAGTTTTTCTCTCTGAGTCTTCCCAAATTCTCGTTCGATGCGATCTAATTCGGGTTTAAGTCTATTATAGAAATCCTGCTGATGAGCTTCATATATTTTAGCCGGAGTGCCAATGTATAACGAACAAGCATTAGGCTTTTCATAGCATTGTTTGCCCGAAAAAGCTGGGATTTGAGCTAGAGCAATCTTTTCGGCGGCGCGAAGTTGAGCGGAGCCACCCCAATAGGATTTACCTTGCTTGTGATTATTACCTTTCCCAAACATCGATAAGAGAATTAAAATTCCCACAGATCCTAATAGCATTGCTAGAGTAGGATCGAATGGTAGATTAGACTTGTTGACAACAGGTTGTTGGTGTTGAACTTGATGAGTTTGCTGATGTTGTTCGGGCACTTTTAATTAAAGGGGTGCGCTTCGCGCAGGGTGTAGGGTATGGGGTGTAGGGTATGGGGTGTGGGGTGTCGGAGAAGAGGGGTGTCGGG
>NZ_JANPLS010000471.1:0-4868 GCF_031422475.1 Chamaesiphon sp. VAR_48_metabat_403 | reverse complement strand
CAGGCTAACCACGAAAGTCCACTAAAGTGGACTGCCAGATTCTTTAGTCCACTTTAGTGGACTTTCGTAGTTAGCCCGCACTTCAGTCGCGGGCGGGTGGTGAGCGGAGCAAATACCCTCAACCCGAATTAACGTTGGATAGTATCGATCGCATTTTAAATAGTGGATTTTGCCAGTTATCATTTATGGTCGCAATTCGAGCCTGCATTAGGCTGGGAAGACACGCATTGTCAGATGCAGCGGGGGTGGCGATGGACTCAGACAGCTCGGAGCGAAGATGCACAGATTGTCTCTTTTACTGAGACAATTTGGCAAAAGGTGGGCAAACTCGCCCAACAGGGAGTGTATGAGTTTCATCGAGACCCTTTGTTATTAAAGCATCCACGGGGCTGCGAACGAGTTGCCGATCGACTGTATTTGTATTATGAAGTTGCGGTAGTACGCGATCGAGTGATGCAGATGCTCCAGCAATATCAAGCCGATCCCTGGTTGCGCGATCGCGAAATTATCTTACTAAATCGTGGAGATGAGTCAATCCCACCCCCGATCGAAGTATGTATTAAAGAAGCTAAATTTTACCTTTATGCCGCCTTTGATTGTATCATCCGAGCGGTATATCGAAAATCTGTAGCACAAAGCCGTCAACAGATCGAAATTATCGACTTCAAAACCGGAATTGCCGATTCGGATCTTCGTCAAGCGGATGTTTATTTATTGGCGGGCAAATATCTTTATCCCGATTGTGATGTGACGGCTTCTTTTTACAATTTAGAGACAATGACTAGTTCGGAACTAATTACCGCCACACCAGCCAGATTGGACGAGATCGCCCATAAATTAGCCACAATTGCCAAACTACACCAACAGCAACTGCAAGCATATCAACGAGATCCCACCTGCTTCGATCGATTATTTCCACCCCATCCCGGTACCCACTGTCGATCGTGTAATTTTAATTATCACTGCACCTATAGCGCAGCTCAATAATTTAAGAGATCGATAACCAGAACCGACATTAAGTACTATCCACTATCCACTATTCACTAAAAGCTAATAGCTATGTTTTAATGCAAAATGTCAGATCGTCTCGATCTCTAATTTTCCGATTGAGTCAACCGCCGAATATTGAGGACATCACTCATCTGCTTGATTTGTGAAAAACAGCGTTCTAATTGTGCTTTGTCGCTAACTTCGATCGATAGATCGATAATTGCAGGTTTTGCATAGTGGGTAATCACATTTGCCGATCGTACGTTAATTTTATTATCGGTCAATCGGGATAAAACATCCTTGAATACGCCAACGCGATCGAGAACTTCTAATTGAACGCTCACGGGATAGGTACGCGGCTTTTCTTTAGCAATTTGGTTATTCCAACTGACGGGTAATAACCGATTTCCATCCATCTGCTCGACATTAACGCAGCCTTGACGGTGAATTGAAATGCCACTGTTGCGCGTGACGATCCCGATAATTGGTTCGCCCGGAATCGGACTACAACAACCTGCTAAGTGATGTAATAAGCCCTCGATTCCCAGAATTGGAAAGTCGCTAGCGGGAGCGGCTGATGGTTTTGGTGCTGTGGTTGGGGGTAATTCTAACGTAGGAGCTTCGCGATCTTTGACCGTTTCGCGCAGGCGATTGACTACCGTTCTCTGGGTAATTTCCCCATAGCCTAAACCTGCGAGTAAATCCTCGACAGTGATGTAGTTACACCGCTGGGCGACTGCAAGCATCGGTTCGGATTTTAAGAGGGCTTCTAGACCATTTTTGCCCAGTTCTCGCTCTAGTAATTCTCGCCCTCTCGCCACATTTTCATCGCGGTGCGATCGCTTGTACCATTGGGTAATCCGGTTGCGCGCGCCGGGACTGACGACAAAATTCAGCCAGTCGAGACTGGGGCGACTGTTCTCGCGAGTAATCACCTCGACGATATCGCCATTTAATAGCGTTCGCGACAGCGGGACGATGCGATCGTTAACTTTGGCTCCCGCACAGTGATTGCCAACTTCGGTATGAATCCGATAGGCAAAATCGACAGGGGTGGAACCTTGGCGGAGGGATACGACTTCGCCTTTGGGGGTAAATACATATACGTCGCGTTCGAGTAAATGATCTTTAAGATGGTCGTCAAATTCGATCGCATCTTTAACATCATTTTGCCACTCTAATAGCTGTCGCAGCCAAGAGAATTTTTCATCTACTTCTGTCCTTCTGGTTGTCGATTTATTAGTTTCTGGTTCGCTATCGGCCTTATTATCTGTCTTAGCATTTTGCTTGTATTTCCAATGAGCGGCAATTCCATATTCCGCAACGTTGTGCATCTCTAAAGTGCGAATTTGCACTTCTAGTGGCGTGCCCGTAAATCCAACTACGGTAGTATGTAATGATTGATAACGGTTGTTTTTAGGCAGCCCAATATAATCTTTAAATCTACCTGGTATGGGCTTAAAAATATCGTGTATTTCTGCTAAGGCTAAATAGCATTCATGATTCGATTCGACAATAATTCTAATTGCGGTTAAGTCGTAAATCTCACCAAATTCTTTTTTCTGATAGCGCATCTTTTGATAGATACTGTACAGATGTTTTGGTCTGCCACTAATATCGATATATTTAATTTTGGCGCGATCGAGACGATGGCGAATCATCTCGGTAACGTTGGCAATCCGGCTCTCTCTGGCGGTACGCTTCTCGGCAACTAAGTCTTGAATTCGCCGATAATCTTCAGCTTCGATATATTTGAATGAGAGATCTTCGAGTTCCCATTTAATTCGCCCCAAGCCCAATCGATCGGCTAATGGTGCAAAAATATCGCGAGTTTCTTGAGAGATTGCTTGCTGTCGCTCGATGCGTAAATGATCGAGAGTCCGCATATTATGTACTCTGTCTGCTAACTTAACGACAATAACGCGAATGTCCTGGGCCATCGCAATAAACATTCGTCGAAAATTCTCAGCTTGCTGCTCTTTTTTACTCGAAAATTCAAACTTAGAAAGTTTAGTCACCCCTTCGACTAAATGTGCTGTCTCTTGACCGAATCTCGCTTCGATTTCATCAATTTTAATTTCAGTATCTTCAACCACATCGTGTAAAAACCCCGCAGCAATCATCGCTGCACCACCACCTAAATCTCGCAATAATCCAGCTACCGCGATCGGATGACAAATATATGGTTCTCCCGATTTGCGTTTTTGTTCGCCATGTAATTCGTAGGCAAATTGAAAAGCATTTTTAATTAATCGAGCATCGAGATCTGCTGGTTCGTTACCATCTGGGGTGGTATCCAAACACTGTTGCAACCAATCGGGAATACCACAGTTATAAGTTATCGCTTCACTAGCTGTCGGCAGTTCATTTGCATCATTAAGATCGCGCTCGGATACAGGGAGATGAGTAGTCATGGGGGTGGATGGGTGATGGGAGATTAATTTGCTGTAAAAGCAGCGTGCGATCTTTGAGCCTGTGGAAATCTGGAGAAATAGTTATGAGTACACCAAATCTGCCCGATGTTGTGGATCTAGGTAGAGATCTGTATTATGGGATTGGGGGAATGATGCCTGCGATCGAGAGTAATCTCAAGATCGCGATCGGTGTAGATAAAAATGCAGTCCTGACTCAGTGAATAATCGGAACTGAGGCTGTAGCGTCCGTTGGCGTAGCCTACCCTAGGTAATCGACATTCTCGATTGTAAAATTATGTATATAATATTCTATTCTAATTGAGTTTTTTATGTTGCCAACCGCACAGATTTTAATCTGGCAACAATTATTTACCCTCCTGAGTAACTTGCCGAGTGAATCGACACCAGAACTCAAAGCCAGTCTCCATCAAGCGATCGAACTATTCGAGACAGAGATTATTCCTCAAGATCTCGATATTTTACCAGATCCGATCGCTGGTAAAATGCGATCGTATTTAACTGAAAGCCATCGACTACTCCGGTTGATATCTATGGACGCGTTGTTTATTTCCACTGCGCGCGATCCCACCACGATCGATTTCCGCCGTCAAGCTTATCGGCATAAACTAGAGCTATTACTTCAATATTGTCAAGCCGTCATCGATAATTCATGACATCATATCGATAATTTCAGATCCAGGTGAGAATTCCGCAATTGGTGGAGATTTTACATTCCTCTGCCCAACATGGTTTGCGACTTACCACTTACGAATTACGAATTATTTTAAAAATGCAGTGTCCCAAGTGTAAATCCGAGCTAGTTAATGGACTACTCAGCGATCTGTTATTAACAAAACATTGTCAAGAGTGTGAGGGCGATTGGATTCCCGGACATAATTACCAAACCTGGCGATCCGAACGTCCTGTCACTCCTACCAATCGCGATGTCTTAGTCCAAAATTATCATCTACCCTATACTCCCAGCCATTATGATTCTAAAGCAGCACCATGTCCGCAATGTGGCATGATGATGGCTAGAGGCAAAATCGCCCTCAAGCAGCCATTCTATCTCGAACATTGTCTCTCCTGTGGCGGTGTTTGGTGCGATCGGGGGGAATGGGAAGTGCTAGAACAATTAGATCTCCATACTAATATCTCTCAGATTTTTTCTAATACTTGGCAAGCTCAAGTTCGCGCTAGCTATAAAAACGAACTCGAACGTCAAGCCGTCATCGATAAGGTAGGCGTGGAAATGGCACAACGCGTCTTCGATCTCGCCGATATCCTCGTCAAAAACCCTAACGGCGATTTCGCAGCCGCCTATCTCATGCGAAGATTCGAGCGAGATAAGCTTTAGGCTTTAGGTTTTAGGTTTTAGGCTTTAGGGAATAGGGAATAGGCGTATTTTAAATCCAAAATCTCCTAGTCCCCCAGTCCCCCAGTCCCCCCGTCCCCCCACACCCC
>NZ_JANPLS010000470.1:0-11470 GCF_031422475.1 Chamaesiphon sp. VAR_48_metabat_403 | reverse complement strand
GAGATCTACCCACCCCACTGGGCGGGTGACCCGACCAGTAGCCCTACGGGCACCCCTCCGTTCGCGTAGCGTCTGCCTTCGCAGAGGAGGGGATTTTGCAGGGGGGATTAATTGTCGATCGAGAGAGGGAACTCTTTTAGTCCACTTGAGTGGACTTTTCTCGTTAGCCCGCGATTTATCTGCGGGCGGGTGCGAACGAAGCAAGAGGGTTGTGGATTTTATTCCCTGACAATTAATCCACCCTGCTCCGAGGCTACCGTGTATACACAAGTCGAAAAATCTAGTTAACTCTCTTTTTTACTCGTTCATGGATTTGTAGGTGGCGACGGAGGATGGGGATTGTCCGGTGAGGTAGCGGAAGATCCAGTATTTGAAGAGGGTATCGATGAGGACGGGGAAGGTGGCGATGAATAGTGAGTTGAACTCGCGGTTTTCGGCAATACCCAAATGTTTGGCGGTACCTTCGAGGATAATTTCCCAGCCGTGAGGTGAGTGAAAGCCGACGAAGGTGTCGGTTAGTAGAATAATGATAAAGGCTTTAGCAGTGTCGCTGAGTCCAGAGATCAGATCGTCGATGAAGGATTTGAGAATTCTAATCTGTTGCTGGCTATTGGTAATCAACCAGGCAAAAGTGAAAATCGATAAAATATCGGCAAACCAGTTTTTGACGGCTTCGGCACTTTGACGGTAAAAATTAACCTTAATTGCTTCGGCTTTGGTTCTGACTTGCGCCTCCATTTGCTCGCTGGTGAGTTTGGGATTTAGTCTGACTATCTGCTGAAATCTGAGTTGCTTTTCAAATAGATCCAGTTCTTCAAATGCTTCTTTTTGAAGATTGACATTAAGAAAGACCTCAGTCGGTCGGTAGCTACGATATAGATCGATCGCCGGGCCGACGACGACTATTTTAGAAATGTATTGAACGAGAAGGGGCACCAAAATCATCATCAGGATAAATCGTAAGGAGGTTCTGGTTTTACCCTGACTGAAGCGGTAATTAGCGATGACCTGAGTTTCGGCTTTGGGGTTGAGATCTTGCTGAATGCGGCGAAAGGTCGCGATTAGGGACGGATCGATGATGGCTTTTTTATTGATGTTGTCGTTGGCACGAGAGGCATCGAGATCGGGTCGATTGGACATAAGATTGGGCTGGCGACGATCGAGTGGATTGCTGCGGCGATTGGGTACGGTGCTGTTGACGATTGGGGATCGATCGCCGATCGGTGTAAATCCATCTACGTCGGGTGGGGCGATCGCATCGATCGCGCGTTGTCCTAAGTTCGATCGGCGGAGAGTATATTTGGGCTGGATATTACTATCGGCGTATCGAGCTAACAGTTCGTCGATAAAGCTGAGTTTTTCGAGGATACGCGCCTCATATTCGATATCGGGGGTATATGAATTAATATCGATCGATCCCGGTCCGTCAAATTGTTGGCTGTCTGGCGGTTGAGGATAATTATTGCCCGTTATCGTCCGGCTGGTTTGAAATTCTGCGAGTCGCATCCGGGCGATGCCTAAGTATTTATTGAGATCGTTTTTAAAATAGGTGGCGACTTGGTTGCGATCGTCTGCTGCGAAAGTTTCGATGTTCTCGCCGCCAAAATGTTCGTCTTCGATCGCTTTAATTTTTAAAGCTGCTTTGTATGCTTCATCCAGGGCGCGATCGGCAGTACGAGCAAACCACTGATTTGCTTTGCGCCAGTATTGACTGAATTTATTCTCCATCAGGGATTTCGCTGTGCGGTTAAGCCTCCAGATTTGTATGCGCGATCGCAGCCATTAACATCATTCTGCGGCTACTTTAAAATGGCAGTACGTTGGACTATCTATTTCGATCGGTAACAGCCAATGGGAGATCGTCACTAAGACGACGCGCAAGTTTAGGCACACACAATCCAGTGCGGGTAAATTGAAGCTGCGTTCATTTATTTTAGAATAAAAACGCCCAGAAAAATGAGGCGACCCAGCGATGGCTGCTAGGTTACCTCAACATTGTTTGATATTTCTGTCACACTATTTCCCGATCCCCTATTCCCGATCCCCTTACAATTTATTTTTCCACTCAACCATCGCACCTTGAGCGGTGCTGTAGTTGGGTGCGTCTTTAGGCACCATTCTGGCAGTATCGATCGCGAGTTGCCAAAGTTGTTTATCGGCGTAGCCTTGGGCGATTTGATAAATTTCTTCCGACCACAATTCGATCGATTGCTGGATTTCGGTGGTGGCTGCTGGTGTCGTTACGGGGATCTTCCGTGCGGCTAAGATTGCCTGATAGCGAGATGTTGCATCTCCTGGCTTGACAAATAGCCGTGCTTGCTGTAGCCCCGTTTGCTCGCTCTGAACATAGGCGATCGGTGCTGGGATGGTACTATTTACCTCGCCAGGGATGGGTTTGATAATAGATCGATCTGTTGTTTCGGCTGGCGGTTGGGTATTAAACATATAAATGCCCAACCCAGCAGCCAAAATTGTCCCCATCAGCGCGCTGACTTTCACCCAATCGGGCAAACCGCTGGGGCGGGGTTGAGGCTGAAGTTTTCTAATAATTGCGCCCGTCCCAATTTGTTCGGGTGCGACGGGGAGGATCGTTGGGGTTGGGGGTATATAAGGAGCGTAGGTATCTTCTACGCTCAATCGCGGTGTAGTGGGGGGTGAATAGACGACTTCGGGTACTGTTGCTGAGGAAATCGATGATTGAGTTGTTGCCGAAAAGACCGGACGATATTCTGATACGCCAGTCGGGATGAGCGAAATTGGTGTTTGGAGCGGCTTCCAGTGATGTTCGCTCAGCTCTGCCAAGCGAGTTGTCAGATAGGTATCGATCGTCTCTAAATTGAGATCGGGGTGATAGTTGAGAGTTTCGAGTAAGGCTGTGGTAAATAATCCATGCCCCAAGCCTGCATCTTCATGGGAAAATTCATGACTTTGACAGGATAGGAAAGTGGGTACCTGATAATCTTGAGCGAACTTGGCGGTTGCTTGACCGATCCCGCCACCGACGGAGAGGTGCTGAGATCGATTGGCATCGAGGAAGACTAAAGCATTCACCCCAATATCGCGAAACTGTTGGTACAATTGGCGGATTGAAATGCAAGTATTGGCAATGTCTTCGACTTTGCCATCGATCGGCACCAGATAATCTTCATTGCCAAAACTCACGCCGCAGCCGCTAAAAAAGAACCACAATAAATCGCCGTGATGGAGGGTTTCCCAAGACAATTGTTTCAACCAGCGGTTGATATTTTCACGGGTGGGATAAGTAGATTTATTGCCCGTTTCCGCAGAGGTATCGGTTAAGAGCAGACATTGTTGCTGATTCCAGCCTGCTGCATCTACAAAAAACTCTTCGATCGCCGTAGCATCAGCCGTTGCATAGCTCAGAGTAGGTAAAAATTGATACTGGTTAATCCCGATCGAAATACATGCCTGGTTTGCCATTTCAAGTTCGATAATTAGTAGACTAAGTTGGTGTGGACTAAGGGTAAATATTCGATCTTGTTTGACATCAAGGCAGTTACACTCAGAGCTTGAGTTGCTAGCTTCACGATCGGCTAGCGCGTCACGCGAGTTTTGATAATTCTAGGAATGTTTCACACTCACAGTAGTGCTATGTTAATATTACCGCAACAATCGGCATCTAGAAACTGGCGATCGGAATTTATCTAGGAAATCGGCTCGGCTAGTGCGGCAACATCTAATAAAAATATCGAGGGTCGATCGGGTAAATCGATCGACAGTGCGCTGACACAGTGAATCTTACTCTGTTGGCGATAGATATCTGGCAGGGGTTTAAATGCCGAAAGCTGAATCGATTGGATACTCGGCGGCGAATCGATCGGCAGTCCGATTAATCGTTCTGGTTCGGGCTGGAGAATTAATAAATATCTCACCTCAGTAGCGGGAAGTTCGACAGCCGCCGTACCTTTGTCTGGAGTGGGTAATAATGCTGACTCGCTCTTACCAAAAATCCGTTGTCCGACATCGATAACTACCAGTTCTCGACCTTGATAAGTTGTCAGACTCACTCCCGTCTGGTTGGGATCTCCGTATAATCTCTGACCGAGCCGTTCGCCTGGAGCATCGAGCGTGGTAACTTTACGGACGAGATCGAGTGAGAGTGCAAAAGTTTCCGCACGCAGTCTGAATGTAATTAAGCGTTGGGTGGCTTCGGTTTTCTGTGCCGCCAATCGCCGCGATCTCAATGGAGAATAAATTGCCATAAATGCCTACTCTGTCAACTTTCTTTATAGTTCCACTTTTGAGGGGGAAAGTTGACACTAGGGAATAGGGAATAGGGAATAGGGAATAGTGGTTAGACTACTCAGACACTTGTGTCTCCCCGTCTCCCCGTCCCCTAGTCCCCCAGTCTCCCCGCTCCTAATTAAGATCGATCTGCTCGATGCCTAACTGCTGCTTAGAGCGAGACAGAATCGTGCGTAATGCTTCGATTTGTTCGTAGGCGGCTTGGGGGGAGAGTTTTCCGCCTGTTTCTAGGGCGACAATTAGGCTAACTTGGTGCGAGAATTCTTGAAGATTGGCATTAAACACCAGATTTGCAGGTGTAAATTCACCCCAGTATCGATCGATCGGGCAAAGGACATCAAGTCGGCTCATCTACATCTCCTGGGTAAGTGCAAGTTATTACATCGGTTGGCAAAAGTTGTCGATTTGTGAGGGAAAAGGCTCCGTTGAAGAGACGATCGTCACAGCCATTCTGTTAGCTTTTGCTATTTTAGTTTTTACACCTATTTACCCAAGCCATCCGGAAACTTCTCAAAATTGAGTCAAATAGATTTTTTTGGTAACTATTTAGCAAATGTCGCTTTTGGGATCTCTGTGGGGAAACATAAGAATGACATGCACTGATGTCAATCTTCGCTGTGGCGATCGACTGTGGCAATACCTAACTTCAGGAGCCAGCCAACATGACGATCGCACATCGATATTGATATTTCCTTGCCTTTGCACAATTCGAGTCCACTAAGCTATGAGTTCGAGCCATGAATCAGGGTTCTAGCAGCGTTGCTGAAACAGAAAGAACACTAAACCCCATCAAGTTACTAGAACAGTTAGCTACTTCCCAGGCTAAAGGTTGTTTGCGGATTGTTGCCAATGAGATTACTTGGTTGCTGTACTTTCATGAAGGTAAATTATTTTATGCCAATCATTCCCTCGAACCAGTCGAGCGATTAGAACAACATCTGCGCCGACTCAGCCCGGTGGTTTTAGCCAATCAGGTATATACCGAGCTGCGGGAACAGTTAAAGGAAGCTAACTTAGAGGCGACTTATCCCAGTCTCGACTATCAGGCAATTCGCTGGTTGATCGCCCAAGGGCATATTACCGAGCAAACTGCGGGAACCCTGGTTAAAAGTGTCACCAAAGAAGTCTTGCAATCTTATTTGCTAATTACCAGTGGTACGAGCGAGCTAGTATCGCGGGATACGGCGTTTCCAATTTGGTGGAGTGGTAATTTCTTGTTTGTTACTAAAGAGTGTCAAACAGAGTTACAAGCTTGGCAGGCATTACAGCCAGCCATTCTCTCGCCTTATCAACGTCCTTATCTGATGAATGTCGAGCATCCATTATTAACGCCAGATGTCAAGACAAAGTTAAGCAAAATTTTGATTGGCTTTAGCTTCCGTCAATTATCTTTGCTGCTCAAGCAAGAAGAACTGACGGTTGCCAATAACTTGCATCGGTTGATTAATAACCGGATCGTGGGCTTGCGTCCGCCACAACCGCCATTCGATCGATTGCACAAGCTTTATGGCAGTGGAGTCGATAACGATCGCTTTAGCGAGAAAACCCAAACCATTACCGAAACCCTCAATGCGGTATCGGATAAAGCTGGTGGCTCGCAACCGAGTGAAGATCTTACCGATGTCACTACTTACAAAATTGCTTGCGTCGATGATAGCCCGACAATTTTACGGGAAATCAATCGCTTTTTAGATGGCGATAGTTTCAAGGTGTTTCCGATTGTCGATTCGGGAACTGCATTGATGAAAATTATCCGGATCAATCCTGACATTATCTTATTAGATGTCGGAATGCCGACGATCGATGGTTACAAGCTATGTTCGATGTTGCGAAAACACCCAGCATTTAAGAAAACGCCGATTGTGATGGTAACGGGAAATACGGGCATTATCGATCGGGCTAAAGCGAAAATGGCTGGCTCGACTGACTACATGACTAAACCTTTTACTCAAGCTGGATTAATTGAAATGGTATCGAGACATTTAATGGAAGATCGTTAACTAGCGAAAAGTGCGTTCTTGGGGTTTGCCCCTGTCTTGCCTCACCTCTTTTGACGGGGAAAATAACCAAAGGTGAAGCCCAATTGAAGCACCTTTTCAAGACAGTTGAAAGTTGGCAATTTATCTCTATTTAGATGCTGTCAACTAAAGATCGACTATCTTGCTGAAACTCCTGGGTCTAGACTGGGTAAAACATCTACCATTTTAAATTCACACTGACACGATCGGCAAATTTCATTAGCATGAAAATAGTTATAAATCTCGCATTATTACATTAATAGTTAAGTCGTATATTCAGGAGAAGTTACCCAAATGGTTAAGATTTTAGTTGTTGAGGATACCCCCTCAGAAATGCAATTAATGACTCTTTATCTTAAAGATAATGGTTATCAAGTTGTTTCGGCTGATAATGCCAAAGATGGCTTGAGTATGGTTACTAAAGAAAAGCCCGATATCGTGATTACCGATGTGGTGATGGAAGGGATGAATGGTTTTGAATTTTGTCGGACTTTGAAAAAAAATCCCGATACTGAAAATATCCCGGTGATTGCCTGTACGTCTCGCAGTCAAGATCTCGATAAGCTGTGGGGTAAGAAGCAAGGTGTGGATGTTTATGTCACCAAACCTTATTCGCAAGCCGATATTATCGATGCGGTTAAGTCTGTTTCTAATTAGGTTTTGCGCGTTTAGTTGTGGGAGTGCGTAGATCTGAATCCCCCTAAATCCCCCTTTCCAAGGGGGACTTTAAAAGCCCCCTTGGAAAGCAGGGCTGATTCATTCCTTCTCAGGCTTAGGTTGTCAAGATTAAAAGCAATTAATTTCAATCGAATAAATGGTAATTTCATACTAAGAAATAGCCACATTCATCTGAAAATCGATTGCTTTAGATATTGAAAAATTCATTCCCAAAGGGGATGAATCAGCCCTGCCTTGGAAAGGGGGTTGGGGGATTCAGATCTCAAACGAAGCCCAATCTCTCTAACATCAATTTATCCCACACTCCCCCATCTCCCATCTCCGAACTCTGCCCCGATCTACCCGTGAATATGAGTGTAAATACCCCATTACCAAATCGACGATCGAGCCGCACCAGTGGCGACATGTATCTGCGGCTCAAGCTCGACGAACAGACATATGCAGTAGTACCGATGCTGCAAACCCAAGAAGCAATCGTGTTACCTGCTGGGCGGATTTCGGTAATTCCTAATTTGCCATCGCCAGTAATGGGGTTATTCAATCGGCGGAGTAACTTATTGTGGCTGGTAGATCTGCCAGAAATTCTGGGCTTAGAACCGATCGATAGACATCTGCACAGCTATGATATCGCTTTGCTCAAGGTTTGGCAAACCCCCCTAGCGGTAGCAGTGCGATCGATTCAAGGTGTCACTCGGTTCGAGCGAGAGCGAATTGAATCGCCGATCGGTAGTTTCAATCCAGCGTTTACGCCCTATCTTCAAGGCTGGATTCTCCAAGAAAAAGAATTGGTGTTGGTATTAGCACCGGAGGCAATTATTAATACCAAAGTGTTAGAAGGATTGGCTGTTAGTTATTAACCGCACTAACCAAGATTTTACAGTTATTAACAGATCGCTAACCGATCGATTATATTAAATTACCACATTCAACCATGAATCAACCTACCGACTTAACTCAATTTAACAGTAACGAGGGTTCGCAATTAGCCATGAATTCTGCTAGGAAAACATCGAAGTGGAATAAATTAAGCATTAAAACTAAAGTAACGTTACTATCGATCGCGCTAGGATTGGTACCGATCGCGTTAATTGGGGGTTTTAGCTACACTCAAATCAATAACGCGCTCGTCGAGCAGACGGCTCAAGCTCAAAAAAGTCGTGCCAAAGCGATCGCTGATAAATTCAATCGCTTTATCTTCGAGCGGAATGGTGATGTAGAAGTTCTGGCATCGCAGCCAATTTTTGCCGATGCTAAAGTGTCAGCAATTACTTCTGTAGAATCTAAAAATCAACTCTTAAACCAATACGTTGCCAGTTATAACGTATACGATAGTATTGCTATTTTCGATCTCAAAGGTAATACGATCGCCCAAAGTAAGGGTGCTCCGGTTGCGAATCACCTCAATCGTCCATATTTTCAAGCAGTTCTCAAAACAGGTAAGACATTTATTTCCGATCCTGATTTCTCTAAAAGTAGTGGCAAATTGTCAGTTCATTTTGTCGCACCAATTAAAGATTTAGCAACTGGCCAGATCGTTGGGGTAATTCGCACCAGAACTCCTGTTGAAAACTTGATCGAACCATTGAAAAGCTTTCAAGGCAAAGATGAAGATTTCCATATTCTCGATCGGAACACTGGTAAAATTTTTATTAGCTCAAATGGTGAGTATAGCAACAAGGCAGAAGATCCGGATATGGCGACCGCTCGCAAAACAGGAGTGCTAGTCAAGCACCAAGCGAAAGTCGGCGAAAAATCTGGTAATGCTAACGACCACGGCGATCACGCCGAACTGATGACAACAGCCGACCTTGAAAAAATCGAAGGCATGGCGCAATTACCCTGGACGGCGATCTCAGTCATCGATGAAGATGTTGCCTACAGTACCTTGAGCGGATTGCTGCTGACAATTTTGGCAGGGGCGGGGTTGACGGCTTTATTTACCGTCGCATTATCGACCTTAATTGCCGATCGCACCACCAAACCGATCGAAGATGCTGCTAAAGCGGTCGAAAAAATCGGTCAAGGTGACTTTAACAGCCGGGTTGAGGTGGTAGGTGAAGATGAAATCGGTCAATTGGGTACCAACATCAACCTGATGGGGAGTCAAATTAAAGGACTACTCTACGAGCAATCGGAACAAACCAGACGGACGGAATTATACGCTGAAATTTCGCGTGCGCGGACAGGAGAAGATCTCGTCGCGCCCCTATCGCAGGTGCTAGTAGAGGCTAGGGAAATTCTCAAAGCCGATCGAATGGTGGTATATCGGTTTATGGCAGACAATCGCGGCTATATCGCGGGGGAATCTTTTAGCGATGGTGGCAGTAGTGCGATCGCCGAACAAGTGAACGATCCTTGTATTCCTGCTGGAATGCTGGCGGCTTACGCTCAAGGGCGAGTCATTGCTAACGATAGCGTTACCGATGGCAACTATCATCCCGATCACAAAGCCTTATTGAGCCGTCTCAATATCAAATCTAATCTGATCGTGCCGATCGTCCAAAATGGTAACTTATTGGGGCTACTAATTGCCCACCACTGCCGACAGGCTCATGCTTGGCAAGAGTGGGAGAGTATCTATCTGACTAAATTTGCCGAACAAATTGGGATCTCGCTCAGTGGTTTCGTCATCTCCGAGCGCGGACAACTCGAAGCCATCAAACAGCGCGATAAAGCAGTACGCGAGCAAATGTTTGCCAGTATCTCTCGCGCTCAAACCGCGCAAGAAATGGCGGCACCATTAGGCGTAATTCTCGAAGAAAGCCGTACCAAACTTAAAGCCGATCGAGTCGTAGTCTATCGCTTTTTCCCATCTAAAGGCGGTCATGTCGTTGGTGAATCGGTGATGCCTGGGTTTATGAAGGCTTTAGACGAGCGGATCGAAGATGCTTGTATCCCCCAAGCCTTGATGGATGACTATGCTCAGGGGCGGACGATCGCCACTAACGATACGATGGGTAGCGATTATCATCCCGAACACAAGCAATTATTTACCAGACTGCAAATTAAATCTAATCTCGTGGTGCCGATTCTTCAGGGTACTACCGTGTTAGGGCTGCTAGTGGCTCACCATTGCAAGGAGACTCATAACTGGGAAGAGTGGGAAACCGAGTACCTGATTGACTTTGCCAAACCGATCGCTTCTTGTTTGGGCGGTTTTGCGGCTAGCGAGCGGAGTCAATACGAAGCCGAAGCAGCCAGCCAACGTGCCGACACCTCTAAGAAAGAGAACGAAAGCCGTCAAAAAGAACTGCTCCGCCTGTTGATGGAAATTGAAGGCGCGTCTGAAGGTGACTTAACAGTCCGATCGGAAATCAGCGACGGGGAAATTGCGATCGTCGGTGACTTCTTCAACTCGATTATCGAAAGTCTGCGCGACATTGTAACGACTGTAAAAGAAGCTGCGGGACAAGTAAACGGTTCGATCGGCGAAAACGAATCGGAAGTAAGATTGCTAACCGATGCAGCAACCAAGCAAGCCGACCGAATTCAGCAGACTTTGACCAAAATCGAAAAAGTTACCATATCGATTCAATCGGTGGCTACAGACGCACGTTTAGCCGCCTCTGTAGCGACATCTGCCGCCTCCACCGCCGAAGTTGGCGGACAAGCAATGGATCGAACTGTTGCCAGTATCGTGCAACTGCGCGAAACCATCTCGGAAACTGCTAAGAAAGTAAAACGCCTGGGTGAATCTTCGCAACAGATTTCTAAAGTAACCGGATTGATCGACCAAATCGCCCTCCAAACCAACCTCCTGGCAATTAACGCTAGTATCGAGGCGGCGCGGGCGGGTGAAGAAGGACGCGGTTTCGCAGTTGTCGCCGAAGAAGTCGGAGAACTCGCCGCGCAATCTGCCGCAGCTACCAAAGAAATCGAAAAAATTGTCGAAACCATTCAGCGCGAAACCAGCGCGGTGGCTCAGGCAATGGAACTCAGTACCGCTCAAGTAGTCGAAGGTACCCAATCTGTCGAACAAACCAAAACCAGTTTGAAACAGATTATTGCCTTATCCAATCAAATGGATGCCTTCTTGCAATCGATTTCCACCGCGACAATCGATCAGGTAGAAACTTCCCAAGCTGTAAAAGTAGATATGGCAGCAGTCGCCCTGATTTCCGAACAGACTTCCGACTCTTCCAAACAAGTATCTACCTCGCTCCAACAAACGGTAACGATCGCTCAAGCACTCCAAGCTTCAGTCGGTAAGTTTAAAGTTAATGCCGATCGTAATTAGGGGATTGGGTATAGGGGATTGGGAATAGGGAGTTGGGAATAGGAAGTAGGGGATAGGGAGTAGGGGATAGGGAGTAGGGGATAGGGGATAAAAGGACGCTTGCGTCCAAAAACCTTTACTCTTTACTCTTTACCCTTTACCCTTTACCCTTTACCCTTTACCCTTTACCCTTTACCCTCTAACCCTATCCCTCTAACCCTATCCCCAATCCCCTATACCCAATCCCCTAGATGATTAAATAAGATCGATAACAAAAAAACAAACACCAAAT
>NZ_JANPLS010000469.1:0-5018 GCF_031422475.1 Chamaesiphon sp. VAR_48_metabat_403 | reverse complement strand
GAAGCAGATGGTGGCGGAGAGGAGGGTTGGTACCATGAGTACGCCGAACCAGCCGATGTAGATGCGGTTTTCTGTGGAGGCGATCCAGCTACAGAAGCGTTCCCAGACGTTCGCGTTCTGGGTGCGTTGTAAGGTTGTGGTCATGTGATGATGATTGCTGTTTGTTCTGTGTAGAACGGAATGTTTTTTATGTATAAGTCTAATTTAACCCGATTGTTAATGTTTGTAAACCTTTCTCAGTTTTGTTAACCTGATGGGAGTAATTAGTTTTGGTTATGTATGTGAATTGGGCATTCTGACTCACTTAGCAGGATTGGTTCGATCCCAAATAAAGTCAGCAGGAGCGGGTTGTTGCGGATCTAGTTCGTGACTGAGTAAAACTGTTTTCTGAGTAAACCGCGAATTAGTGCCCATCCGTCGCATGACTCGATCGGGAATGCCGTAACCATAGATAATGTGGGAACTGCCAGCAATAACGATCGTTTGTCGATCGGGATTTTGCTTAACAAACTCAGCCACCCGTTCTGCCATCGTTTCATCCCATAATAGTTGGGCGGTATAGAACCTGTCGAAACTTTTACTCGAAATCGAGACAATCCCGGCATGTTGTTGATAACTACTCAAAACAATCCGCTGATAGGCGAGATTGCTGCGATCGAGATCGGCAATGGGCGGGATATATTGGAGTTCGGTGGGGGTCAGACTTTCTAAGCCTTGCTTTGCAGCTTTACGCGTAATTTCGGTAGGGGTATTGAGGGCAATTACTGGTAAGCGGTTAGCTTTCGCAAATTCTAGAATCGTCGCGTAAGATTCCCACTTGTAGCCCCACCGTTTATCAAATTCTGACTTTTGACGTAATTGAGTAGCAGTAATATTACCTGCTAAATAAAGATCCAGTAACGGTTGCGCGGGACGCTGAAACATTTCCAGACCGATTGCCAACTGTGGTTTATGCTGAAATAATGCTTGCAAAATTGCTAACTGTTGTTGACGATCGACATCGCGATCGTGAGTTTCGCCCAAATAGACAACGCTGGCAGCTTTTAACCGTTCGACGATTTCTGTTTGCTGGGGTGTAAATCGAAGATCGCTTTGAACTGCGTTGGTTCCCGCATTAGCAGTTGGTATCGTAACGATCGTACTGCTGGCGATAATTACAATTAACCCCCATATAAGTGCGGCAATCCGGCATATATTCATACTTAGGTTAGCTATTAATATCTAGCTAAGATAACGCACAATCCTTTTATCTGTATCGCTCGATCGCAGATTTATTACTATGTCAGAATCTACCGATCTTCGTCCGCCAATTCCGGCTAATAGCGCGATCGAAAAATTGAGTTATCAAGCCATGTCTGGTAACTGGTTTGAATACCCGATCGTGGTACATCCCCATCATACCGATTATGGTGGCGTGGTCTGGCATGGTACCTATCTCGCCTGGATGGAAGAAGCACGCGTGACTTCGCTCAAATCGATCGGGATCGATTTTGCCGATTTAGTCGCAATGGGTTGCGATTTACCAGTCGTAGAAGTGTCAATTCGCTATCACCGCGCCTTGAAAATGGGCGAATCGGCAATCGTTAAAACTCGCACGATCGATATGGAAGGCGTACGCATTATCTGGGAATATGAAATCGAATCAGTAGATCGATCGATCGTCTATCTGACTGGAATGGTAACGTTAGTCGCTGTCGATCGTGAAAAAGGCAAAATCATGCGTCAGCTACCAGCGACAGTCCGAGATGCCCTAGTTAAAATGCGAGAATAATTGCTTACTTACCGATACAAAAGCGACTAAAGATCCGATCGAGTACCGATTCGGTTACCTCCTCGCCTGTAACTTCACCTAAGGCCCTAATTCCTTCCCGTAAGTCGATCGTCCAGAAGTCTAGGGGCAGTTTATCCTCGATCGTCGTTAACACCCGTTCGAGGGCAATTTGGGCGCGAATTAGAGCCGCTGCTTGACGTTGATTGATGGCAATATCGATATTAGCAGCGGTGAGTTTACCCGTGGCAATAATATCTAAAATAGCTGTTTCGAGTCGATCGATGCCTAGATCGATCGCCGCAGCCGTCTCGACGATCGTACCAATCTTAGCTGGTAAATTTAGAACAGGAGTAGTTTTCACCAGATCGATTTTATTAATCACCACAATCGTCGAGATTCCCTCGATCTGAGTATAGATTTCTGCCTCCGCTTGAGTCCATCCTACCTGAGCGTCGATCGTCAGCAACACCAAATCGGCAGATAGAGCCGCTGCCCGCGAACGCGCCACACCAATTTGTTCCACCACATCTTCAGTATCCCGAATTCCCGCCGTATCTAATACCCGAATGGGAATCCCACCCACGACTAATTGAGATTCGACTACATCTCGCGTCGTACCGGGTAAGGGTGTCACGATCGCCCGATCGCTTCGACTCCAAGCATTCAACAGACTAGACTTGCCAACATTCGGCTGTCCGAGAATTGCCACCTTTAAGCCACTGCGTAATAACTCCCCGCGATCGGCCGTCGCCACAATCTGCCCGATTTCGACTCCTAATGCCGTTAATTTTGCAGTGACATCATCCACGTCCAATGGCGGTAAATCTTCCTCAAAATCGATTCTCGCCTCAATCTCGGCAAGTAAATCTAGAGCTTGCGATCTCAATCTCCCGATCGGTTGGCGGAGTTTGCCCTGCAATCCGGAGATCGCCGTCTGAGCGGCGGCTGGAGATAATGCACCTACCAAATCGCTGATGCTTTCGGCTTGAGTCAGATCGATCCGTCCGTTTAAAAATGCCCGCAGGGTAAACTCTCCTGGCTCGGCAACTTTGGCACCGCATTCAACGCACAGTTGGAGAATCTGTTGTACCAAAATAATCCCACCGTGACTGTGGATTTCCACCACATCCTCGCGCGTGTAAGATCGCGGCGCGAGCATGATTAGCAATAACGCCTCATCGATAGTAGCACCAGTCTGAGGATGCCGGACGTAGCCATACAGAACCCTGTGGCTGCCCCATTCCTGTTGTCCTGGCGGGCTGAAAATCTGTCGGGCGATCGCGACAGCATCTACCCCCGACAACCGCACGATCCCGACGCTCCCCTGTTGGGGCACTACAGCAGTGGCGATCGCGACAATGGTTCCGGTTTGCATATTAGGCTTTAGGTCTTAGGTTTTAGGCTTTGGAACTACGTTATGGCTCTCCCAGTCTCCTCGTCTCCCCGTCCCCCAGTCTCCCATCTTTTCAAGATCGCTAGTTTCGCGATCGCTAATCTTGTAGAATACTAGCGTTTGGATCTAGCGCAAGGGGTCATTCAATGGCAGATTGGGAATTTCTAATTCAGCGTGATGGCGATCGCGGATGGCGACAGATCGAGACGGGCAATCTGCAATTGATGGCAGGTAAATATCGGATCGTTGCGAGTACTAACCTTCCCCATACAGAAATCCAGACTCGGATTACCCATCAGACATTAGGTGAGACTGTACCAAAACGACGATCGCGATCGGTCTCTCAAACTAGTAATGCCAAAGGATTGGTGCTGATTATTCCCTTTACGCAATTGCAGTCTGGAATGTGGCAGTTTGTCTGTAGTGGTATTGCTAGCCAAGAGGTCCGGCATCGCATTCTCAAACTCCGCGTTTTACCCCGCACTGCACCACCAGTAGCAGCCGTTGTAGCCCCCACTGTCAGCGCAGTTCTCGATCGAGTAGAAGAGATCGAACCACCTACTGAGCCGATGGAACCGATGGCGACGACAGCAGACGAACGCGAAAATTGGGCAGAAGGACTGGCGCGACTGTTAGAGCAACTAGAGCGAGACTCGCTCCAACCCGCGCCAACGCCAAATCTTCGGCTCGCACCTGGCGATATCCAATTTAACGCAATTTGCGACCCCCCATCGCAAGCAATTAGCTTGAATCGATCGACTTTTTCGGGAATAATTCCTGGCAATTGTCTGACGATCGTCGGTGATTGTAACTTACGGCTGGTAAGTGCCAACCTCTTACAACCAGCGAAAATCGAGAAATTATCGATCTGTGTGCGCCATCCTCAAACGTCGGAAATTGTCGCATCGATCGAACGCACTTTACCACCGAATTTAGATGCGTTTACTTTTAGGGGTCAACTCGATTTACCAGCGGACTTAAAAAGCGGTTTGTTACTAGGAGAGGTAAATCTTTCCGATAAATATAACATTCAACTTGGTTCCACTAACTTTACCATCTCGCTCAATCTCAATCCTCTCGCCGAATCCGAACTCTCGTTACTCCAAATGTTCGATCGGGTAGAAGCTGATTCAACCGCAACTGTCGAGCGACTCACGCACGAGTTGAAAATAGAAGCACTGACAATCGGCAATCTAATTGCTCCTTCGGTACGTTCGCAACCTAGCTCGCCTAAAGTTTCGCCGTCCGATCTCTATCCTGCCGTTCCCCTTGCTTACGAGCGAGAACCAGCCTTTACACATCCAGATATCGCCCCCGTCGAGTCATTTCCCAGCAGCCACATTTTCAACCCAGAACCCATTCCCCTAAAAATTCCGCCACTCTCACAGCCATCCCCTCGATTTTCTACCCCTGTTCCCGCCGACATCACGGGCGATTTAGAAATCGATTTTGCCGCTCTTACCGTCGATCGATCTCACGATCCTCATAACTATCCAAATTTAGAGATAGTTGTCGATGATTAAAACCATTGCCAATTGCCGCTAATTTGGTAAAAGTTGGATAAATTTTTCGAGCGATCGATTAGTGGATCTTATGCTTGAATCGTTTGCAGACAAGGCTTTGACGGCTTTTTGGGACTCTATGCCGGATTATTTATTAAGAATTAAAAACTTTTATCAAACATTTGTGAGCCTTTTTAGCGAACTAATTCAGTTGACACTCCTCCCGCTGAAGCGAGGAGGATTCTTGGCTCTACGATTCGATTTGCTCCAGCAGGTTTTCACCAACTGGAGTAGAGATCGCATCTCCCCAAGCGTTGAGGGGGTCAGACCCCCATGTTCCGGTGTGCCCCAC
>NZ_JANPLS010000468.1:0-2292 GCF_031422475.1 Chamaesiphon sp. VAR_48_metabat_403 | reverse complement strand
GAGGTGACAGCCGAACTGATGTCCAGCGGTGATATCCTGCGCCATATAAACCTTGCCCAGTGGCTTGTTTTTCGCCTTTACATCCCCACGATACAAAATCATATAGCGATCGCCAACCTGGTACACTTGGGGCTTGAGTGGCATTTCGCCGCTCGACATTAATTCGGCTGTCACCTCGCTGGATTTAGCCAGAGTCATCGTGCCATCCGTACTTTTAAACCAAATTGCCAAACCGGGCACCGAGACATTATCGATCGTTTTTTGCAGCCCCTCAGCAACTGGCAGCATGTCACTATAAAGTTCGACATCGCGAGGAAAGCGATTGGCAATGTAATCGACTCGCTGGGTATGAGTCGTAATTAAGAGCTGTTGCATTTTCCAACTCGTCCACGCAGCGACGCTGCTCAAGCCGAGAATTGAGAGTAGAGATATTTCTAAAGTCAGTCGAAACTGGAGCGAAGCTGGATCGAGATGCCGCTGTCTGATTTGGCGGAACGTCTCCTTGATTTTAAGGGGTTTCATTGGCAAATCTAGTAGAGCCGTTCCTTCAAACGATTTGAGCATCATATTTATTCACTGTAATCTAAAGACCTGCGATCGTCATGAGACGACTCTAATAGCAACATTAATTTTTGCTGAGAAACACCAGATTTTGGTAGTAAGTAATCCCATCAACTTTTTTAGTATGGCTGTTGTCTTTCGGTTATGAATGATTTAGAGCTAAATATTGGCTGAGAAATTAGCATAGATTTTGCTACCAAATTATTAATCATTTTCTCAGGAGAAACTCAGGTTGTGAGTTTAGAATCGGTCTATACCTGCATCTCATCTAGTCGATGCCGTTATTCCCCGTACTCACGATGCTTACCTTCCCCCAACAATTGACGAAATTAACCTCACGCATCCCTGGATACATCTATTTGTGGTTGGCGATCCCGATCTTCGGATCTTCCAGTGCCCTCACGCGGAAAATTACCGAAATCGGTGCCCAGCATTTCGTAGGTGGGCACAATCCGATTTCTTACTGTAATGTCTTATTTACAGGAAATCTCTGTGCGTTGCTGGTGTTAGTCGCGATTCACCGCCACCAGTGGAGCCGGAATACTTGGAGGCAAATATCGGGGCGGGAATGTTTTGGTTTGGTTGTTGTGGCAATCTTATCCGGCGCACTGGCTCCAGGCTTAATTTTTCAAGCATTGTCATTAACTCCAGTCACGAATGTATTGCTGCTCGGTCGATTAGAGCCGCCATTGACACTAGCATTATCGATCTGGTTATTGCGAGAACGACTCAATCGCTGGGAAGTGTTGGGATCGATTGTCGCTTTTACTGGGGTGGTACTGACAATCGTACTGCAAGCCGATCGCACACACATGACTCCAGTAGCTGGATTTCAGGTTGGATTGGGGGAATTAATGGCGGTATCGGGTGCAATCTGTCTATCGATTGCGACGATTGTTGCTAAAAAGCACCTCACTCATGTGCCACTAGGCATCCATAACACCGTGCGAACGGGATTGGGGACGATCGTCTATTTCGGCTTGGCATTGTGGATGTACGGTTTCAACCATTTTATGGGTGTGCTGTCGCCGTTTCTGTGGCAATGGATGTTGTTGTACGGGACGGTAATTGTCGTCATCGGACAATCATTATGGAATATTGGCTTTCGGAATTCTTCGATCGCCACTGCGTCGCTAATTGGTTCTTTTGCGCCGATCGTTGGCATTTTAGCCGCCTATTTAATTTTGGGCGAAGTACCCACCCACGCTCAATATATCGGAGGTGTTGTAATTTTAGTAGGTCTATTTTTAGGTCAATTGGGGATTAAAGCCAGAACCAATCGCCTAAAAAGTATCGGGATTAGTTCTATGGAAACAGAGCAGGAAATCAAAGGAAAAATGGGGTTTAAAGGAATATAGTTCGATTCGATCGTGAATAAATAACTGGATATTGAATCTAATTATCAGTCTAATTTGTATTCAGGATATTAACCTAATTAATTAAAGATTATGCCTCCCTTTTTACAACGACGGAAATTTCTAACTTACTTGGGATTGGGAACACTTGGCTGGCAAGCAGCTAGTTTCGCTAGTCGTCCATCGACATCACCAATCATCACACCTGAATCCAAAATTATTACGCCTGAATCAATCGCCAGATCGCCGAATCAATTACCAGAATTCCAAGGAATCAGCGAGTGGCTGAATTCCGCATCGCCAGTCACCACCAAAGATTTACTCGGTAAAGTAGTTTTAGTCCAAATTTGGACACTAGGCTGTATTAATTGTCAAC
>NZ_JANPLS010000467.1:0-2028 GCF_031422475.1 Chamaesiphon sp. VAR_48_metabat_403 | reverse complement strand
GGGACATATATGATATGTGTATGGAATTTATCAGTGGTATCAAACAACACGTTTGTAGTCTAAAGCGGTGATGAAAGGCAGGCTAGTCCACGTCAATTTTCTAGCCTGCTCAATCAAAATCGAGTCACTTCTGTTAAAAGTTTACTGAGATAGCCAAGACAACCTTGGAGAGCCAGTAAAGAGAACAACAGAAGTGACCAGCACAAAACAAAGCAGCCCCAGTCAGATATAGCCATTCCATAGGTCTTAAATCCTGATATAACTGTTTTCAAAAATTGTACCATGCCTCTTGTCGGAGTAGGTATGATTTTTGCTTTTCATAGGAAATACTAATTTTCTCAGCCGTTGCCACTTGTATCTTCATGAAAAAATCCGATCGATCTCTGCACTAAATCCAGGTAATAATGGTGAAGTTAACGTATCGCCAGCTAAAAGTGTCGCTACTAATTGCAATTGAGCATCGGTGCGCCGATAGATTTCTAGGGTTTGTAATTGCCAATTGACAATCCAATATTCCTGCACGCCATGACGAGAATATAACTTCAGTTTGATACTTTTATCTCGCTGTTCGTTTTGTGCGCCTGAAGAGAGAATTTCAACGACTAACTCTGGTGCGATCGTAAAATGTCCTGCTTCATCGATACCGCACTCCAATCGTGATTGACTCGCCCATACCAGATCGGGAATGACGGCATCTGTCGGGGTAAAAACTAAACCAGGAGTCTGAACGCTGCTACCTAATTGCGTTGCTTCCGACCAGGTTTCCAGCCGCACTTGGATTTTACCTGCGACTCTTTGATGGCTGAAATGGGGAGCGCGAGTCACGAATAGTTCTCCTGCGATAATTTCATGGCGCAACCACCCACCATCATCGGGCATGGCATCGAGATCTGCGGTTGTCCAGTAGAGAGAATTCGCAACCATCGGGTTCACTGGGAAGGCTTGTCCTTATATTAGCTCATAACAATTATCATAGAGAATAGAACCATCTCAGATTGACACTCTCAGTGCCCCAAAATCTAAACCCCATCGATAACAACTCCACCCCATTAATCGGTACTGTCATCGCCGTTCAAGCCAATTTTTGCAATGTCCAGATCGCTCCAGATGTGCCCGGAGTGGGCGGAAAATTAATCTTGTGTACCCGTCGCGCGCGGCTGCAAAAAATCGGGATTAGTGCTATTGTCGGCGATCGGGTGACGATCGATGAAATTGATTGGCAAGGCTTAAAAGGTGTTGTAATTGATGTGTTCCCCCGTCATAGTTTACTCGATCGACCGCCTGTAGCTAATGCCGATCGGATCTTGCTAGTGTTCGCGCTTGCCGAGCCAGCCCTCGATCCGTTTCTATTGAGCAAATTTCTGGTCAAGGCGGAATCGACGGGGTTACAGGTCAGCCTGTGCCTGAATAAGAGCGATTAAGTCACCAACATCCAGCGACAGGAATGGTGCGATCGGTTGGGAGAGTGGGGTTATCAGCCGATCGTCATTAGTGTCGAAACTGGGCTGGGTGTGAAGGAATTGCAAGTCGAACTCGATCGGCAAATTACCGTATTTGCGGGACATTCTGGGGTGGGTAAATCGAGCTTAACTAATGCGTTAATTCCCGATTCTAATATTCGAGTGGCGACGGTTTCGGGCAAGCTCAGTCGCGGGCGACACACGACTCGTCACGTTCAATTATTTACGATGCCCACGGGGGGATTAATTGCCGATACGCCGGGATTCAATCAACCAGATATCGCGTGTGCGCCGACGGAATTAGCTTGATATTTTCCAGAGATTCGCCAGCGATTGACTACGGGAAATTGTCAGTTTAATAACTGCACCCATCGCGACGAACCCAATTGTATCGTGCGGGGCGAGTGGGAAAGATATGCCCATTATCTAGAATTTATGGCAGATGCGATCGCCTGGGAACAGCAATTACAATCTCAGCCCAAACTCGAAAATAATCTCAAACAAAAAAGCGGTACTGGCAAAAAGAAGTTTGAGCCAAAATTAGACTCCAAATATCGCCAAATTGCCC
>NZ_JANPLS010000466.1:0-4928 GCF_031422475.1 Chamaesiphon sp. VAR_48_metabat_403 | reverse complement strand
GCTAAGGGAAACAGATCGGGGCTGGGAACGGCGGTACCCAGTTGCAGGAGCTGGGGGTCGCGTTTGCTCGCATAGAGCCGATAAGAGAGGGAAACTTCAATCGGCTGGTGTTGCCCCAAAGCCGCCGATTGTTGCGGTTCGGCGCGGGTGTTCGGGAGGATAGGCTTGACGTAATAACCCGACTGCGATCGCGCCTGCACCCAGCCACGATCTTCCAAAACTCGATAGGCTTCTAAAATCGTGGAAATACTGACAGAAAGCTGCTGATGGAGCTTGCGGACAGACGGGAGGCGATCTCCTGGTTGGAGTGTCCCCTCAATCATCAACTGGTGTAGTCGATCGGCAACTTGGAGATATAAGGGAAGATCGCTCTCTTTATTCGGTAGTTCGACGTTCATCATTGACTCCTCAGATCGGAGCCAATACAGTAGCCCCAAATTATGACCATAACAGTTTGCAAAATCAAAATTGTACCCATCACAATTGATGATAACTGCATCTGGTCGGTCTAGATCCGATTCGCGACAATGAAATTAATCGTTGACGTAGCCTCTCAAAATGAGAATCGTGAATCATCTTTACATATCAGGTCAAAATCATGAAATTTAACCAACTAAGATCTGGGTACCAGTATCTTCAACAGCAGATTTGGCAATACTTCCAACACAATAGCGAACCTCGGACAACTCAGAAGCGCGATCGAGATGGCAATGTGTATTATCAGGTTTACGACCCCAGAACTCAAGATTCGGCAACTTTTGGCTCTGAATCAGAAATTCGCTGGTGGATCGAACAACACTATTCGCGATGATTTGCGATCGATATACTCATACTTCCCGCTTACTACTCGCTACGGTATCGCGGCGATCGTCTAGCCAATTCTTTAATCGAAATAGGGATTGATGTAACACGTCAATTTCGTCAGAATTCCATTCGGCAAAGATAAGCTGGGCATCAGGTTCTATCTGGGAGATCGCCTGCTGATGTGCTGCCAAACCTGCTGCGGTAATAGAATGGAATTTAACTCGCTTATCTTCCTGACTGACTTGGAACTCCAAATAGCCCTTTTCCAATAAATGCTGCACCGTTTTGGTCATAGCAGGTTGATTGGCCTGAAACGCGGAGGCAAGCTGAGTGACTGTGTAACTTTGCGCTGGATTGCGGCTGAAGTGGTTCAGCATCGTAAATTGCGGCAATGGCAAATTGCTTTCACTCATCAATCGATCGAATCTTGTTGCCGTTAACTGATTTGCCACCCCAATCCAAATCAAAATTTGTCTAAGTTTTTCGGATTCGTGACAATTCATAGCTTTTTAGCAAAAATTCGGAAAATCTCTACAGGGCAAAGGATTTACTTGTCTAGCATAGCCCAATCGCACCAATATTTCCACGCGATCGGCATCGGATATCCTTGACAACATTCCTGAGAATGTTATTATATTCTCAGGAATGTTTGTAGAGTTTTATGATATCCTCCCAAAAGTCTTTATACACAACTACGGGCTGGCTGCTAGTTGCCGAAAGTCTGCTCATTTTTGTCCCACTCTCTGTACTAGGCAGTGCGATTAACTGGCCGAAAAGTTTGAGCGATCCGGCTGATAAAATTCTACCGCTACTGGTTGAAAATGCCTCAGCAGTGAGGTTTGGCTATCTTGTTTATTTGGTTTACTCGATTCTGTTTTGGGTTATTGCTAGTTTGACGATTCAGGTATTGAGTGATGATGAATCAGATTCAATCTGGCTGCGCGTCGCGAATGGGTTTGGAATCGCTTCGGCTGTCGCTCGTTGTTTGGGAATTATTCGGTGGTTGGTGGCAATGCCTGCTTTAGCCACACTTTACGCCGATCCAACTATATCTACTGGCAGTCGTGAATCGATCGCGGTTGTCTACCGTGCTCTCAATGACTATGCGGGGTCTGTGGGTGAAGTTTTGGGGGTGAGCTTGTTTGCAGGGCTATGGCTGGCGATCGTATCGTTGAGAATTTTACAAACTAGAATATTACCCCGCTGGCTGGGATTTTTGGGGCTGGTATCGGCAACTCTATTGGGCGTTCAATTAGCTAGGTTGTTCGGCGTAGAGTTGGGTGCGTTTATCTCGGTATCAGTGAGCGTTTTACAACTGTGGTTTTTGGCGATGGGGATTGTATTGGTGGCAAAGGCTGCAAAAGTCGATCGCCATCTCGCAGCCAAGTACTAAAGGTGAATTCATTTGTGTACATAACTATCGATCTAAAACATGCGTTTAAAATTATTTTTAGTCCTAACTATTGCCACCATCGATCCAATAGTAAATCCAGCGATCGTTCGTGCCGAATCCATTCAGATCGGCAGACTCATCGCCGATCTCAACTTAGCTAACTTAACCCTCGACCTAAATGCCACAACCAGAAATCCAGACATCCCCAGCGTAACCGACCTAATCGCCAAATCTAAACGTAAATCGCGAAAACCTGCCAATCTCCAAAAACCCCCATCCAAAACTGTTCCGCCAGCAGAGCAATCACCGAGCGAGATCGTCGTCCCAGCAAATATCGTCTCCGATATTCTCATCAAAACCGACAACGGTCAACTAGCACCAGCCTTAGAAGCCAAAATTCGCCAAGTTCTCACCATCAAAATCGGACAATCCGTTACGCGCGATCGATTGGAGCAAAACTTAAATGCAGTCAAAGCTTTAGGCGACTTTGCCACCGTCCAGATTTTGCCAGAAGATACCGCAAAAGGCGTGAAAATTAGCTTGGTTGTAAAACTTTATGGCACACTCAATCGGGTGCAAATTAGAACCCTGCCAGCCAGTAGTAGCAGTATCTTAACTGAGGCGACGATCGATGAAATCTTCAAACCTCAGTATGGCAAACAATTAAATGCGATCGAATTTAAAGCGGCGATCGCCAAATTAAATCAACTCTATCAACAACAGGGCTACAATCTCGCTCAAGTTGTCGATGTTGAAGAACTCAATGCTAATGGCAAACTGACAATCGTAATTGCCGAAGGGTCGATCGAAGACGTGCGAGTCCGATTTCTAAATAAAAAAGGCGAAGCTGAGGATGAGAATAAAAAACCATTCACAGGTCAAACGCGACCTTTTATCATCACCCGCGAGGCACAATTAAAACCAGGTAAGATCTTCAACCGCGCCACTGTCGAAAAAGATCTACGGCGGATCTACGGTTTAGGTTTATTTGATGATGTGCGGGTATCCTTCGCACCGGGTAGCGATCCAGCCAAAGTCGTCCTCCAATACGATGTCATCGAACGAGGCAAAAACTTCTCGATCGTACCGAATGTCGGCTATAGCTCCGTCAATGGCTTTTTTGCCAGCCTGAACTATAACCAACTCAATGTCGGCGGTAACGCTCAAACACTGAGTGCGAACGCTCAAACAGGTACCACAGGTTTACTAGGCGAACTGAACTTCACCGATCCGTGGATTGCCACCGATCCACATCGGACATCTTATAGCGTCAATGCCTTCGCTCGTCGATCGACATCCTTCGTTTTTGGTGGTGGTAAAACACCCCTATTCGTACCTGGGACTACCAACGATACGCCCTCGATTCTCAGAACTGGCGGCGGGATTACTTTTAACCGCCCTCTAAATGGCGACCCTTATAGCGATAGTGCTTGGCGCGGTTCTCTAGGGGTGCAGTATCAACGAGTTTCGACACGGGATGTCACTGGTGGATCGATCGTGCCCAAAGATTCTGGCGGTAACGATCTGAGCTTCAGTAAAACCGGACAAGACGATCTATTGATGTTGCAGTTGGGATTGACTCAAGATGCGCGAAATAGTTTTACCGATCCGACCCAAGGTTCTTTGCTCAAATTGGGTGTAGACCAATCCGTACCAGTCGGACTGGGCAACATCACCATGACCAGAGCCAAAGCGAGTTTCACCCAATATGTCCCAGTCAAATTAATAAACCTTTCACCTGGCAGTCAATCGCTGCTATTTAACGTTCAAGGTGGGACGATCCTCGGCGATTTGCCACCTTATGAAGCCTTTAGTTTGGGTGGTTCATCAGGCGTGCGCGGGTATGAGGATGGCGATGTCGGGTCGGGACGCAGCTATGTCCAGGCTACCGCAGAATATCGCTTTCCGATCGTGTCGATCGTTGGTGGCGGTCTGTTTTTTGATTATGGTAGCGATTTAGGTACTGGAACTGTTGTCCCTGGCAATCCCGCTGGATCGCGGGGCAAATCAGGGAATGGGTTTGGTTATGGTGCTGGCGTGCGAGTACAATCGCCGATCGGCCCATTACGCCTCGATTATGCGATAAATAATCTTAATGAAACTCGGATTCAGTTTGGACTTGGAGAGAGATTCTAAGCTCATTACAAAGTATTAATTACCCATTTTCTTTATTGACCGAGGTTTGATGATGAATAATGACGACCGATTGCATGTTGTTTTAGGCGCGAGTGGCGGACTAGGTAGTGCTGTGGTGTGGCAACTAGTTCGGCAAGGTAAACGGATACGCGCTGTTTCTCGCTCTGCTGAGAGAGTTAATTTAGGGCATCGGATTGAAGCTGTGCGGGCAGATATCACCGATCCCACGCAGATGCGGATGATTTGCCAGGATGCAGCGGTAATTTACCACTGTGCTAATGCGCCCTATCCTGAATGGACGCAAGCTTTACCACCGATGATGGATGCAGTCATTATGGCGGCTGAAACTTCAGGGGCAAGAGTGGTGTATGGAGACAATCTCTATATGTATGGTCAGGTTTCAGGAGCAATTACACCGGATTTACCAGATCGAGCCACGGGCAAAAAGGGGTTGGTGCGATCGAAGATTGCAGCTCAACTGATGACGGCACATCGATCGGGTCGAATTCAAGCCACAATCGGTCGATCGTCTGATTTTTTCGGTCCTGGCGTTTTGAATTCGATGATGGGTGAAGTTGTATTTCAAGCTTTGGTA
>NZ_JANPLS010000465.1:0-7374 GCF_031422475.1 Chamaesiphon sp. VAR_48_metabat_403 | reverse complement strand
CTCCGACAGGAGATATAAAACCGCCGCTGTCTTGTCTCGCTCAACCGTCGGGGAACCCGACGAGCGCGAGCCGCTGTCTTGTCGGTTTTTTATTCTGGGGGAACCCCAGAATAAAACCGCCGCTTCATGAATTGCCCCTACCCTGAATTTTAATTGATTATTCAAAGCGTCGATTCTCTTTCAGAACATCTGAGCCGACATAAATGTCGTCTAACTAAATGTAATCGGATTAGGGACTTCCCAAAGATAAATAGTTCCGAGAGATTAAGAATCTATAGAGAGAAAACATCTGACTAGCTTATTACCCGCCCGATCGTAACTCCATCGAGTCCTTAACAGCTTATGGCGATCGCAAACAGTAAAATACCATGCAGAAAATAAAAAAAATAGAATATAATATGTGACCTGGTATACTTGACAGCAGCAAAATTTTATAGTGTGAGGAAAAGCAATAATTAATATGACAAAACTGTTATCGAAAAAATTACTCTCACCGATACTAATTGGTCTGGCGGTCTGGATTTCAGCACTATTGCCAACTTCAGCCAATCCAGTAAGCGATAGATCCTCCAGAGGAGAGGATTCTCTTCTCTCCGAGACGCTTCTGCTAAGGCAGAGGCTTCGCCAACGCGAACGAGACGCTTCGCCAACGCCAACGACAGATGTTGCTGCTAAAAATAATCCTCAGCAATCGGGGACAACATCCCTTAAAGTCACGAATAATCTGGCTGCGACTACTGCCGAGCCTAACGCCGAGCAAATTCAACAAGCCACAGAAGCTACCGAGATTCAGCGTAGTGACTGGGCTTATCAGACCCTCGCCGCTCTGAGTGAGAAGTATAATTGTGGCAACATGCCCGCAGGTACCGAGGCTCTCTCTCGCGAACAATTTGCCACCAGCCTCAATGGTTGCGTCCAATCGATGGAGCAACTAGTTGCCAGAAGAAAGCCAAACAGAGCCATCAAAAAGCGTAGATCCACAGCTCCAGCGGTAGTTACGCCCCCAGCACCAGAAGTCGTCCCCGCACCGCCAGAACCCACGCCAGTCGTCCCTCCTGAGCCAGTAGAACCAGCAGTTTCGCAGCAAGATCTCGACAGGCTCAAGCAACTAGTTCAATCCTTCAGCACCGAATTACAAGCTGTGGATGGTCGCATTCAAGTGTTAGATGCCAAAGTTACCAAGCTCAAAGACCAAAGTTTCTCCACCACGACTAAACTCGTTGGCGAAGCTATTTTTGCAGTCACTGGATTAGCTGGCGGCCCTGCTAGTGCTACGCGTACGACAATTTTTTCCGATCGCGTTCGGCTCAATTTCCGCAGTAGTTTTACTGGTAAAGATCTGCTCTTAGTTCGACTCCAAGCTCGTAACAGCATCTCATTTGCGGGTACTCCTTCCGGTACTAATATGACACGATTGGGATTTGAAGGTAATGATAATAACAATACTACCCTCCAAAGATTGCAGTATCAATTACCCTTGGCTCCAACTACCAAAGTATTTATTGAAACAGTAGGTAGTGAGTTTAACGATAACTACTACACCTTCAACCCCGAACACCAAGCCGCAGGTACTGGAGCGGTTACTCGGTTTGGGCGATTCAACCCCGTTTATCGTCTCAGCGGTGAGGGTGCTGGGATTGGTGTGGATCATAAGTTCAGCCCTAATCTGGGTTTCATATTGAGCTACGCCGTACCCAGCGGTGTAAACGATCCAGCGGCTGGCAGTGGATTATTTAATGGTTCTAACGTGATATTTTCTCAACTTACTCTCAAACCTTCTGAAGATGTCAACTTGGGCTTAGTTTATGCTCGTGCTTACAACTCCACTGGTACGCTTGTCTCTGGGAACAATGGTAGCACCATTGCCAATAATCCCTTCGCTGGGGCACCAACCTCTGCCAATCACTATTCGGTACTCGGCAGTGTCAATCTTTCTAAAGATCTGATTCTTTCTGCTTGGGGTGGTTTGACTCAAGCGACACGAGAAGCCACTGGTGGTGGTAGTGCAGATATTTGGAACTATGCAGCTACTTTAGCGGTGAAAGATTTTGGTTCTAAAGGTAGCACATTAGGTTTTGTCGTTGGGATGCAGCCTAAACTAACTGGTAATAGTTTCTTCAATGCTGCTACTGCTATCGCTCCTGCTACTCGTCGTGTCGATCGAGATACCAGTATGCATATCGAAGCTTTCTACAAGTACAAGTTTAGCGATAATCTCTATGTTACGCCCGGTTTGTTAATGTTGACTAACCCCGAAAGTAATGCTAGTAATCCGACAGAGTACCTAGGTACGATTCGGACTACTTTTGTGTTCTAGATAATGATTGTTATCTAGTCCTTCGCCTTGTTCCCCAAGTTGGTAGCGAGGCTTTTTAAATGAATTTTGACTGTAACAGTGGCAATCGTTCGCATTTTACTGTTTACTGATAATTACTAATCGCTATTTAACAACTGATGAAACGACGGGATCTATTAATTGGTGCATCTAGTATCGCTACAGCCGCAGTTATCGCCGATACCAAGCTGAGTGAAGCCAAACAACCAGAAGTACAAACTATTACCCCTACCAGCAAATCAGCAGCTATTACTGGTAAAAATATTCAGATCTCTAAAGATTTATCGGGTTATTACGTAACACCAGCCGGATCGGGAAAATTTCCCGCAGTGGTGGTATTGATGGAAGCTTTTGGCTTAAATCAATGGTGTAAGAGTATTTGCGACAGGTTGGCAAAATCGGGGTTTGCGGCGATCTCACCCGACTTTTATCGGGGGAAGACTTATGCGTATACAGATGTAGCTGGTGCAGTTACCAAGCTCAAAACTCTCAATGATGATGCCATTATGAGCGATGTTGGTAAAAGTCTCGATTTTCTAGCGGGTAAATCGGAAGTTAATGCTAATGGAATTGGCGTTATCGGTTTCTGTATGGGTGGTAGGTACGCTTTTTTGACTAATGCCGTTTATCCTACCAAAATTAAAGCCGCAATCTCATTTTATGGCGGTGGTATCGATGCCAACCCTGGCAATCCATTAGGACAAAAATCGCTGCTCGATCGAGTCCAGGCCATGCAATCGCCGCTAATGTTAATGTATGGTAGCGAAGACCAACTGATTGCCGCTGACGAACATAGTAGAGTCGCCGCCGCACTTTCTAAAGCCAAAAAACGCTATATTCTCAATCTTTTTCCTAAAGCTGGACACGGTTTTATGAGCGACAGACGCGAAAACTTCTCTCCCGAAGCGGAAGCGGAAGCTTGGATGATGACGACGGGATTTTTCAGCCAAAATCTCAAGCCTAAAAAACAGAAGTTATAAGACTTCATTTTGCGCCAACACATAGTGGATAGTGTTTTCGTGAATAGTAGATAGTGGATAGTTAGTTTACATCAGTGCTAAATTTTTCCAGAATGCTTCCAGACTGGGAACTCCACCAAAAGCCGAACTCCACAGCGTCGCATCACCAACAAATATATTAGCTCGACGATCGCCACTTGGCGGTATCCACAAAAGTGCATTAAAAGTACTATTTCCAGCTTCTACAAATGGATGAGTTGAAGCTGCGGGATCGATCGATTGTTTGGCGAGTACGCGCACGGAATTTTTGAGAAAATCAGGGATGAAATAATGGGGGAGATGAGCGTGAAGATTGAATGTTGTGACACCTTGCAGAATATTCAGCTCGTCTAGCTCTGAAAATTTTAGCAATGGAGCGGGAGAATTATCGATACTGGATTTAGCAGGGTTTAGTCCGAATTGATTTTCGATCGGAAATCCCAATTCGGCTAAAATCGCTCTGGCAAATCCACCAATTCGTTGTTGTGCTGGCACTAGTCGATCTCCATGATGTAAAAATTCTACTTCGCGCGAATTTGGATCGTCTTGAGAGCCGACATCATGTTGGGGACAAACTAATAAACAAGCATCTTGACGTGCTAAAAACTGCTTAATAGCAGATACTTCTACTCCGGTTGGTTTTTGGGCTGTCTCAAAATGATCTAAACTAACTATAATCAGCGTATCGATATCTCTGAGGAAATTTTCATCGAGTAGCTGAATGGTATTGTCATCACTCTGACGTTGAACTACGACAACTGGATTGCCCGTTGTGGAAAAGACTACTTCGCTAAAATGTTGAAAGTCAGACAAAACTACATGGTCTAAAAATCCAGAGATATCTTGTTTGTATAAATCTCGATTCGATCGCCATTCGTATGCAGGCCAAATCGATCGGCGAAATTCAAACAAGGTCGGGTAACGGTTTTCTAATTTACCTAGTTCTGCCGTAGTTTCCTGCGGACGACTCCAAGCAAAATACAGGGCAAATCTACGTTGAGAACTCAATAATTTGGGCAAACAAACTTCTTGCCCCACTTGTAAATTTTCGGCATCAGTTTCGGTAAACTGAGTGCCATCTGGCTTCAAAATTTCAGTCCACCGATTGCCATCGCCTAGCTGCTGTTGGGCGACCAGAAATAGCGTATCTCCCGATTGCATCGGATACGATCGACCCGATTGACAAGCCATAAGTTAATACCCCCTCTGTGTTGGGACAATTTCTGCTAGAGCTGCTGTGACTGCTTTCCGAAATTCATTTTCTAAAATATCTAGAAACGATCCTTTGGTGGTTTCAGTTACCCACGGATCCATCACTACCGATCGCAAGACAACGATCGAAGCACCACTAGATTTTCCAACTCCCAGACGATGTTTGTAGTCATTAATAAATGTTTCTCCATATTGAGCGGCATTCAAATCTGTGGTACTGACAATGAGGTCGTAACCGTAGATATCATTGCCAGGATCGATACTCAGTCGATCGTACAAAGCTTTATTCAACCGATTGGTTTGGGCGAGATCGGTATTAACTTGTCCCGACGCATTTTTAAAGTTAAATGCATAGGCTAAAATATTTTGATCTGGCCCAATTTCTGCGAGTAATTTCATCGCCTCATTATCGTCAATTATCTCTTCATTAGTCTTACCGATAATTCGATCGCGAATAAATTGAATTTGGGCAGCTAAATCGGCACCATCAACTTCAGCCGGCAATCGCGAGACAGGCACGACGACAAATGGATCTTCCGGGAGTGCCATACAGAGCAATCGCGCGTAGAGTTTCTTGCAACTAAATAGTGCTTGACCGATGATTTTGCCATAGCCACTTTTTGATGGTCGAATCACGCGATGACTCAGATAAACTGCGGCGGCGGCGGCTCCTGGTTTCGAGCCTTCAATGCCATAAATGCCCACAGTGGGTTCGGCATCGCCGTGAAAGACGACGGGGGCACTAAAAGTCACTAGATCTCGCATCGCCGAGTTCCGATAGCATAATGCGCCTGCTGGATAGGGAATATAGCCAGATTTATGGGGGTCTACCGTAATTGAATCGACACCACCTAAAGCCTGAAACTGTTCGATGACATAGTGTTTGAGCGGGACAGCCGGAGGGGGAGCCGCCACAAAACTAGCTAAAGGTTCGGGCATATCAAAATCATCGCGCATGACGGAAATATGATAGCCGCCCCAAGCGGCATCCCCATGAACGGTAAATTCCAAACCGCGCTGCCGAAATTCCGCTCTGAGAGCTAAAATATCCTTAATCGGATCGATCGCACTTTCTTCGGTACTCCCGACAACACCAACCACGGTATAAACAGGTATTTTTTCAACCAGACATTTTTCAAGAATTTCTCTGAGTGCGGCAATATTCATCCGCGCATCTTTATCTACGGGTATATCGATCGCATTAGCCGCCCCAATCCCCAGTACAGCCGCCGCTTTGGGAAATGAGTAATGTTTGGTACCCGGTACCAAAAACACGGGGGACTTATCGATCTGGCTGAGAAAGCGGCGGGAAAACTCTTGTAAACCTAGGCTTTGTAAGGAATACGGCACCAGACTAGCCGTAATTGCGTCCCGTGAAATTTGGGATTCGGCGGTGAGTCGAGTCGGTAAAGCCAGGATCTCATCGGCTGGGAGATTGAGTAGTTCCCAAGTATCCAACTCAATTAACAACCGCGATGCTCCCGTGGGGAGGGTAATCGCGATCGATTTACCCTTAGCTAAGGCGGGATCTGCCTGTAAAGCGGCTTGTAGAGCTAACGGATAAAATTTGAGATTTCGCGCCGACCACAATGCCTCAATATTAGCAACGGTACCATCGCAGGTAATGTGTCCCCACGGCCGAATCGCCCCCCGATCGATCGCCTCTCGATCGGGTATAGTATATCCGAGCATTTGACACAAATCGTCACCCACCAAGATTTCCAAAATCGTGGTCGCTGTCGATCCTTCAAAGGCAACGTTATTGGGATTGTACAGCATCGCTGCAAAATAGCCCAAGATGCCTGGAATGGTTAAATCCCAGTTCATATGACCTTGATAGCGCGGACTGAAAAAGGGTACGGATTTTTTCAGAAACGCCAGCAAAGATTGATAACCTTCGGTAAGGGAATCCATCGCTGCGAGATATTCAGGCGATCGCTTCATTTCTCCCGTAATATGGGTAGGATCGCTGGGATGAAAATTTCGCCGCCAAAAAGCCTGGTCGCGAATCGCTTCAACAATAAATCGTTCTAATTCATCCGCATTTTCGGCTTTCGGCCCTAAAAACCAGGCTTCCAGTGCGCGCGTGCCCGTACTGTCAAAATTAGGCAGATCGCTCGATTGAGAAACCTGACGCAGCCCTTGGCGCGCTTTTTCAAATCCTTGACTCAGAGCATCACGAGGAGTATCCATATTTTTTATCCCATCCTAATATTTTTCAATAACTGTGGAGATTGGGTTAAAACATCAAACCCAATCTCCGTGTTATCCCCTTGTGGTATTTCTCTCTATCACCCAGTTGGCACGTTGAAATCTGCAACAATTCCACTGAGCGAAGCTCCCGCACAGTCGGCATTTGGTCCCATTCCAAACTTAGCAAAGGTTTCCCAAACAACTTTTTTGACTTTTTGATGATTATTGCTGTCTAAACGACCTGATGTTTGCAATCCATCAAGAGCTTTCAGAATTGCATCGCGTTCGTCTAAGAAACTGGGATTAGATGGAGAAAGTTTTAAGGCATCAACAACAATTTGCCAACCAATTTGATAACCCAGATCTTTAGATGCTAATGCATTTCCAATCTGGCGATTCATCTCCATCAAAGTCGCACACCACATCTCTCCAATGTTATGTACTTGGCGGTAACGACCCTTACCCATCTTGTCAAAACGATCGGGGAAATTGCTATCGTATTTGAGACCCCGAATACCATTAGGATCGTTAATCACCCAATCCCCAGTGACAACTTTTTCAACTGGCTTACCAAAATTTTGAATAGTAAGTGCAAAATAGTCACTCCAGCCTTCGCCCATACCGCCACTTTGGATC
>NZ_JANPLS010000464.1:0-1649 GCF_031422475.1 Chamaesiphon sp. VAR_48_metabat_403 | reverse complement strand
ACGGGCTTTCACCGTGATTCACTAATCAACGAATCGCACAACCCCAGTATGTCCAAATCCACCTTTACGTTCTCCGACAGTCGTTAAAGCCTCCACTACCCGCTCCTGCGCTACACATACCTCCAGAAACATCACCTGAGCGATTCTTGCGCCATGACTGAATAGATGCAAATCCGAACCGTGATTGACTAACCCAATCCCCACCCAATCGGGGTAATGTTCGTCCACAATTCCTGGCGCATTGATTACCGTAATCGAATTCTTGCACGCCAAGCCACTTCTAGGGCACACCAGCATGGTGGCAATCTTGTCAGGGTCATCGGTACTCAAACCCACTTTAAACCCCGCATTGACGATTTTTTGTTCGCCTGGAGCGAGGGTGAAAAATCGCAGTTGCGGTTCGTGTCGCTGCAATATCTCTAGCGTCAACGTTTCCGCGATTTGCTTGCCATTGATATACAGCGAACCTGTAGGATATTTATGTAGAAATTCGGTCTGCATTGCTGTGACTGACTCCAGCACATCATCTGTAGGTGCCGCAGGTAAATAAGCCTTCACATCCAAAGCCGCCGCTCTATCTACGGCGCGTTGGGGTCTAAATTCTGGCTCTGCCAGCACGTATTCAACTGAAATCACACTCTTATGCTCCGATCGTTCTTGAATATTTTGCCACGATCTATTGCGCTAACTTAACTTTTTTTTACAAAAATATCCTTAATTTGGAAAATTAACTAATGTTTACAAACACTCGTTCTCGGAGCGTCTTCAAGGGAGAATCGAGTCAAGATTTAATTGCTGTTTCGATCGCTCATTATCGCCGATTAACGCCATCTGAGTCCATGTTTCGTTGGAGTAGCCTACCGTAAGTAATCGAATCCAACCGTCTGACTAGTCACCTATGACCTTTGCTCGCATCCAATCGACACGACGACGGGGAATGGTTGCAGATTATCTGCTCTCTGATTGCGTTCGAGTATTATTTGCTATTGTTGCTATTTAGTTGTGAATCGCCAGTAAGAGCCGACCCGCGCTGATTTTTATTGGTAAAAGCTAGCTAAAATGCAAACAGCTCGATCGAGAAACCTGTCATGAAAAATATTAAGCAAATTAAACACTCGATCGAATTGTAACTTTTCACCCATTTTCGGGAAAGTTAGCGGACAATGCTAGACGTAGCAAAATTTTTATAGATACTCACTTCCATTTAACCAAAGTCAGCGTTCTAATTCTTAGTAAACAGAACCACTTACGACTTATTTATCACACCACAAAGTATTGGAGACTAGCAGATCGTGAAACTGGCAGTATATGGCAAAGGTGGAATTGGAAAATCCACAACTAGTTGCAACATCTCCGTCGCATTAGCCAAACGCGGCAAAAAAGTATTGCAAATTGGGTGCGATCCCAAACATGACAGTACCTTTACCCTGACAGGGTTTTTGATTCCGACTATTATTGATACACTTCAAGAAAAAGACTATCACTACGAAGATGTCTGGCCTGAAGATGTTATTTATAAAGGGTTTGGCGGCGTAGATTGCGTCGAAGCTGGTGGGCCTCCCGCTGGTGCTGGTTGTGGTGGTTATGTAGTAGGAGAGACAGTTAAGCTGCTCAAAGAATTAAATGCTTTTGACGAGTACGACATTATT
>NZ_JANPLS010000463.1:0-10733 GCF_031422475.1 Chamaesiphon sp. VAR_48_metabat_403 | reverse complement strand
GGCGCGGGTTTGAGCGCAGATTTGGCAGCATTAGCCGAACTTCAGGTCAAAATTCCGATGTCGCCAACGGTAGAATCATTAAATGTCGCCACCGCCGCCGCGTTGATGCTGTATGAAGTCCGCAGACAAAGAAGTTGATTTAGAGCCTCAATCGCGAAATTAGTCGAGTTGGGGTTGAAGTTTAGTTATATCGGCGGTGCTGTGACGATCGCAAAAATTCGATCGATACGAATAGCCTCTTGCCGTGAGGGTATGCTGAGAGCATCAGACAAAATAATTATAAATTTCTGCCAACTGTTAAAAATCGACTGTCAAGTAATCTACCGATGCAATTCCACATTCAAACTGATAGCGAAATTCCCGTATCCAAACAACTATACGATCAGATGTTGTTTGCGATCGCGTCTCGGCAATTTTCCCCCGGACATCGATTGCCAAGTACCCGTCAATTAGCCATGCAAACAGGATTGCATCGCAACACGATCGGTAAAGTATACAGTCAATTAGAAGGCACTGGCTTAGTCGAATCCGTCCCTGGTTCGGGTATATATGTCAAGTCATTGGGGCATGAAAGCAATCATCTGATTGCGAACGAGCGGATCGATCCGAGTCTTTCCGCGCTCGATTTAGTTTCTCAGAGCCTCAATACCTTGCTCGCACAAGGTTATTCGCTCAATCAAGCCCGCGAATTATTTTTAACTGAAATCGATTGGCGGTGGCGGTGTAGTGCGAGAGTATTTGTAACTGTCCCCAGAATCGAAACAGGTGCGGGCGAGTTAATGCTCCAAGAGTTACAACAATCGCTAGGTATTCCCGTGCAGCTTGTCACCCTAGAAAAATTGGAAGCACAACTGGCGCAATCATTAGCAGCGACAGTCGTTACCAGTCGCTATTTTATTAGTAGCGTGGAGGCAAAATTAGCGGGTAGCGAAGTCATTTCACCGCGATCGATCCGCGTGATTCCTGTAGACTTACAAGACTACGAAAAAGAGCTAGCCTTGGTCAAAACTCTCCCCAAAAATAGTTATGTTGGGATAGTCAGTCTCAGTGCGGGAATTTTAGCCGTCGCCGAAATGATGGTACACAGTATGCGTGGCGACGATTTATTAGTCATGGCATGTCAAACCAAAGACAACTATAAACTCAATGCCACGATCCGCCGCGCTCATACCATTATCAGCGATAAAGCCAGCCTGAATATCGTCCATCAAGCGATCGAAGCTGCTGGCGATGACTTGATTAGGATTCCGCAAGTTGTCGAAAGCGAAAGCTATATCGGCTTGAAATCGATTAATTTGCTCAAACGCGAACTAGGGTTAGTTTAATTAAATCTAAACCCGACCTCTATTTAAAGAAATCGGGTTGAGATTTTAACCTACTTTAGTGGAGTCAATTAGACGCTAACAGTCACTTTAGGAGCTGGGTAAACACCTTTAGCATATTTAGCTGCAAACTCTTCAAGCGATGCAGTTTTAATTTTGCTACCTTGACCCGCACACCAGAACGCAGTGTAACGTTCCGCACATACTTTTTGCATGTACTTAATCGAAGGCTTCATGAAGTGGCGAGGATCGAATTCTTCAGGCTTGCTGAAGAGAGCTTCGCGCACTGCTGCGGTGATGGCGAGGCGGTTGTCGGTATCGATGTTGACTTTACGAACGCCACATTTGATGCCTTTTTGAATTTCTTCTAAAGGTACGCCGTAAGTTTCGGGGATTTTACCGCCGTACTTGTTAATCAGTGCGAGTAAATCTTCGGGTACGGAAGATGAACCGTGCATGACTAGGTGAGTGTTGGGGAGACGGTTGTGAATTTCTTCAATCCGGCTGATGGCGAGAATTTCGCCTGTGGGTTTGCGAGTGAATTTGTAAGCACCTTGGCTGGTACCGATTGCTACTGCGAGCGCATCTACACCAGTTGCTTCGACAAATTGGACTGCTTCATCGGGATCGGTGAGGAGTTGGTCGTGAGACAAAGCACCTTCAAAACCGTGTCCGTCTTCAGCTTCGCCCATTCCGGTTTCGAGTGAACCCAAGCAACCGAGTTCGCCTTCGACACTAACACCGATCGCGTGAGCTACTTCGACGACTTTACGGGTAATATCGACGTTATACTCAAAACTTGCAGGAGTTTTGGCATCAGCTTCGAGCGAGCCATCCATCATGACGCTGGTAAAGCCTTGTTTCATGGCTGAGTAGCAAGTTGCCGCGCTGTTACCATGATCTTGGTGCATGGCAATGGGAATATTGGGGTATGTTTCCACTGCTGCTAGGACTAGGTGACGCAGGAATGCTTCACCAGCATAGTTTCTCGCGCCGCGAGATGCTTGTAAGATAACTGGGCTATCGGTTTCTTGAGCAGCCTGCATGATTGCTTGAATCTGCTCCATGTTATTGACGTTGTAAGCTGGGATACCGTAGCTATTTTCAGCAGCGTGATCCAGCAAAAGCCGCAATGGGACGAGAGCCATTAGAAATTCCTCCTATAAATTTAAATCTTTTATGTTCGATCGTCGATCGCGGGCAATGCCGTTCCAAAGGAAGATCGTCAATTTATGATTCTTAAACTAAAGATACTTTACCAAAGATCTGTTAGTCTTGATACTCCCTGCCGTAAAATTAACTAAAGATTGCTGAACTAGTTGTCAAATAATGCAAAAGGGAGCAGATATTACTACTCCCTAAACTGCTTGTCGATTTTGTGTAGATGGGACGCCCGAGGGTCGAACTCGGGACCAATCGGTTAAAAGCCGAATGCTCTACCACTGAGCTAGCGTCCCATTTGGTCTGAATTAATCAGACCTTTAATAAGATAACACGCCCAATCGAATTTAGGCAAGGATTACTTTAAGCAAACTTGGCGTTAAAAGTCACGTTGCAGTTCAAAGTCTCGCCAGGAGCCACATGCAGTAGATCGATACCTGTGTTGAGGCTATTGCGAGGAGCCGTCCACGGTTCTAAGCAATAAAAGTCTTTACCCTCGACTGTCCAAAATACGACGGTGCGATAGTTAGGACTGGTAGTCATCGTCAGTTTCATGTTTTGCCCAGCATCGTTGACGGTGGCGACATTTGCCTTCACATTGGTAAAAGCAGCATCAATTTCCGCTTGAGTGAAATCAAATTTGCCAGCGAAGGGATGAATCTCACCCGTTTGTTTTTCTTGGTAGCTGTCTGCGGGAATCTCGAAGGTGAGTCGAACTTTATCTGTCGCCAAGAAGTAAGGATGTAAACCCGTACTAAAGGGCATCGGCGTATCGGACTTGTTGGTATAAGTTTGATCGATAACCAAATCGCCACCGCGAATTCGATACGTAAAGCTGACGCTAAAATCAAACGGATAAACTTGACGAGTGTCTCCATTACTTTCGAGTACCACTGTCAAACTCGCATCGGTAGCGGTAGATTGGCTAGTAACTTGCCAAGGTAACTCTCGTGCGAACCCATGTTGCTTGAGTGAGTATTGTTTATCGCCAATCGAGTAAGCATTATCTGGCAAATTTCCGCAAATTGGGAATAAAATGGGAATCCCGCCGCGCACGCTCAAGGTTGGATCGGTAAACCGATCGGCATCTAAATACATTAACTCGCGATCGCCCACCTGCCAACTGGTTGCAATCCCACCACGATCGGGGAAAACAGTTAGAGAGCTGTGGCTATCCGTATCATTTAGCACGTAGATTGGCTCGGTTTGAGGCTGTTTGGTGACGGTAAACATCTAATTTTTGGGGTGGATGGTTGGCAATGGTTGATGGCTGGGCAACGGTTTGAAGCGCGCCTTCCGCCAATACTCGCAGAACTAGTTATCCCGATCGACTTATATAAGCAAATCGACGAGCAAACGGGTATTATAGTTATATAGGCTACACGATCGGCGTTCGCAAAATCTCGATCGAGTAATTCACAGCCCCTGTAGTCAGGCGGCCTATTACCACCAGCAATGACAGACTCGAATTTTGAATCTGATAATTATCGTTTTGTCGAAAGTTATCGCCGTCAGCACAGCTTCGCCACTGAAGCTGCGATCGATACAATCCTCAACTCTTGGGTAGATGCTCGCACTAAGTTCCTCAACTAAACCGTTCGTGAAGCGTGGGCTGTGCCCAATTGCATCTAGTTAATTTTGGGAAAGTTAATCTAATCTTCCTCCCCAGGATTACCACTAGATTTCCACTTCCATCGCCAGATTTATTTGTTTAGGAGAGTTTAACTATGTTACACCGTAAGATCTATCAAATGTGTGAAGATGGTCGGGAAGTATGTATCTTCCTGCGGGATCAACAACGGTGGATCGAACGTGCTCGCATCACCGATATCGAAGGCGATTTGGTCACGATTCGCTACGAGACTGATGAAGATGATGAAGTCTCCTCGTGGGAAGAAATGGTCAGACTGGAAAGTATTGCTTCAATCAGTCAGAAATTAGCCTCTGTCTATCGAGGAAATGCCGAGCCGCTAGTCTCCGATGACTGTCACGAACTAGAACAAATTCGTCCAGCTACTCCTGAAGAGTAACCCTCCCATCTACTAAGGAGTTATTAGCTCAGCTAATAGCTCCTTAGTGCTTTTATAAAGAGGAGGGGTTTTAGGGTAAAGAAAGGGGTAAAGGCTATAGGCTGTAAGTTTTTCTCCTCCCACACATCCCACACATCCCACACATCCCACACCCAGCAATAAATATGTTCGATCCGCTTTTTGCCCGTGCTGGCGTGCTATGGTCGGCAATTATCGACTTTATTCAAACAGATCGGGGCAATATTGCCAGTGGTTTAGCCAGCTTTACAGCTCGACAATTACAGCGTCATCCGCAGCTAGATCCAGGACAACAAAAGTTGCTGATTCATCGATTCGCGATCGAAGGTGAAATCGATGGTAAATCGCCCTTAGACTTATTTCTTGCCAGTCAGCCAAATTTAAGTCTCGAAGATCGTCAGACGATCGCTAATTGGCGGCGGAGCTTTGTCGGATTATTTGCAATCGTCCAAATATTTCCCAATGGCTTAGAAGTAATGAATTGGCTCACCGCCAAGCATTACCGAGTTCAATTTACCGACGAGACATCTCAAACGGCCATGAGCCGCTTAAAAGTTGGCGATCTCATTATCGCGCAACTAAGTCAGATTGTCGGAATTGACTGGGCAATTTTAGCTCCCTGGGTAGCTTTAGGTCGATTGGGCAGACCGAAGTTAGCCGTGGCTGTCGGCACTTTTCGCCAAAATTATCCGCATTATCTCTACAGCGATGCGCCTGACGAATTAGCCGCAGCCTGGGAATCGGTAGCAGTTTACCACGATCGGTTTGTCGAATTTTTTGGGAGCGACGAAATTACCCTCCCAGGCAAACAATTACAAACGCGGGTTGGCGAATTTCAAACCTGGATGCTAGAGCGACAGCTAGAAACAGCCGGAATCGATGGGAATCGCTCTTTAAGTGAAATTGCCACCGATTCGGGGGTTACAGCCGACGAATTGCAAGCTTTGACAACAACGCTCGGTTTACCCGATCCTGGTGCCTCCCAGGGGCAAACAGCCCCATCTGGAAAGATGGTCGCACCCACAGTCGAACTTCCCCAACAGATGCGATCGGCTGCCGCAGTTACCGCGCTCAGTCATCCCTATTGGGGACAGATGTTTTTAGTCGATTATTCCCGACTCAAAAATTTACTTGCATCTGACGCGGCATACCTCCCCGCAGATCTCAACTTTGTCCGCAAATGCTTGGCAGATCCGCAGATGAACGCTTACGTATGGCGGCGATTGGCGATCGAGTTTCCCGAACGGTTACCTCTGGCGATTTCCCTTCCAGAAGGCTTCGCCAACGGGCAAAGCCTAGAACTCCCAAACTTTAATTTGACAACATATCTCAATGCGATATTAACTAAATTTAATAAATATTTAGAACCAGATTTACCCGATCTTGCCAGCGTGCCTATTCACCTCCATGAATTGTTTCAAGCCGCAGTTTTAGAAGTGAGCAAGGACAAATCTAAGCCTAAGTCTCAACCGAAAAAGGGTGGATTTGGCGCAAAAAGTTAAGAATTAATTAACCGCTCAGATCCGCACTAAGCCGATCGGCTAAAATAGGGAAAACCGATCTGCAAGAAGACGATAATCTTCAATTAAACTCGGTAAGATTAAAGTATCGAACTAAACTTTAGAAAGCTGGAGAATTTAACCTCATGAATATTATTGGTTGGGTAGTACTCGGTCTAGTTGCTGGCGCACTCGCCAAAATGATTTATCCCGGTAGTCAAGGCGGCGGCTTGATTGCAACGATGGTACTAGGAATCGTCGGTGCCTTTATCGGCGGGACTTTGTATACACTGGTAACGAAGGGGTCATTTGTGATGGCATCATCAGGAGCCGCAACTGGAGCCTTAATTCCTTCACTGATTTTTGCCGTAATCGGTTCGATGATTGCCATCTTTATTTGGGGTCTAATTACTAGAAATGCGTAGAGAATTGCTACTAATTACCTAGCTAGCTAGATTCAATCCATGCGCGATCGCACTCGATCCGAGTTGCTAGCAAATATCAAGCGATGGCCATCGCTGTAAAAGTCCGCATCGACCAAAAAATCTGGGGTCAGAGTCGCGTATTGACACAAATGCAGGCTCAATAAAGACTCTGAGATTGGCGGTAAATTAGATCGGCACAATTTCATGAATTCCGATCGTTAAAAAATCGAATCATTGCATTTACCATTTTTTCAAACGGCATCCTCATCTCTATTATTAAACCGATCGAGATGAGGATTATCCAAACATTAACGCGGACACCCACAGGGACGAGATCCCCAGATCGAATCTAATCCTGGTAAGATAGAATACTGAGAATGAATCTCGATGTGGAGGGGTGCGATCGCCCAGTCGATCGAGCGCAATCTGGCTTCCAGTCCTATGGAGCGACTTATTTAGTGAACAACAACAGCCCTAATTTTTTTCAAGTCAATCTACCTCCCGTGCAATCCTGGCTGACAATTGTGGCAATTTGTCTGTTACTAGGTAGTTTAGGATTGGGGTGGATCGTCAAATCGGCTCTAATCGTGGTGGGATTGACGATCTTGACCCCCATTATTGGATTCTTAGGCTTTTTCTGGTGGCTGCGGCGCAGTATCATTCAAGCGCAATGTCCGGTATGCACTCAGCCGTTACAAGGCATTAATGGTAGTGAAATTCAGTGTACCAACTGCGGCGAAGTCCTCAAGGTCGATCGAGGTCAATTAGTGCGCGATACGCCACCAGATACGATCGATGTCATCGCAGTGGAAGTAATCCAAGACTAAGATCTGGGTAATAGTCAGTAATTAATTGTGGTAAGGCAATTTTAATTTCTGTATCCTCGCGATCGATAACTCGATTGGCGATCGCCGATAATCGATCGAGCCGCACCAGTTATCCTCCATTCACGCGATCGCCAGAGGCTCGATCGATCTAGACTTAACGATCGGAGCAAAATGCCTTCATTAAGTCACCATCTCCGAGATTAAATCGCGGGCATCATCCAACATCCAAAATCGACATGACTTCTCCAGAACCCCAAAATTGGCAAAACCGCATCCGAGACTTAAAGAGTAATTTCGATCGATCCGTTTCGGGAGGCGAGGATCTCAACCAAATCGATGTCGATATTCCCGACTTAGGAATCGGCGCACTCCAGCGCAGCTATCAACAATTTGTGACCTGGTTTAGCAATATTCCTGCAAGTGGTAAACTACTTGCGATCGCAGGTGGCGGCTTGCTGGGGTTATCGCTAATTAAAACTGTCTTTCAGTTAATTAGTTCGCTAATTACCCTTTCGGTATTTGGTGTCATTTTATACTTAGTGTATCGATTCTGGATTTTACCCAAGAATAATGAATCCTAAATCGATTTTCCCGATCCCGAACTCAGAATCTCTATAGAACCCATTTGAGATCTCCTAGTGGGGGAGGGCGGGTTTGTTCAGATCGAACAGTAAAATCAATGCTGGCTAGCATAAACCCGCCCGTCCCACCAATATCTGTTAGGTCGCTCAAAAGATCTCAAATGGTTTCCATAGCATGGATCGAGTAAATCAGTCTCAAACGCCAATTATCGATGCACTTGAAAAGTGGGTAGTTAAGTCTCACGCGCCTTTTTACACGCCTGGGCACAAACGCGGTGCGGGGATGAATTCCAGTTTAATCGATCGCTGGGGCGCAGATGTGTTGAAGTGGGATTTACCAGAACTACCAGGATTAGATAATCTCCACGCACCCACAGGCATCGTCGCCGCCGCTCAGGCTCTAGCTGCCGATGCTTTTGGCGCGCAGCAGACATGGTTTTTAGTCAATGGTTCGACAGCCGGAGTCATCGCGGCAATTTTGGCAACTTGTGGGATGGGGGAGAAGATTATTTTGCCGCGCAATATGCATTCCTCCGCCATTGCAGGTGTGATTCATGCGGGTGCGGTGCCGATTTTTATCGAGCCAGAATACGATCGAGAGTTGGATATAGCCCACAGTATCGCACCATCGGCGATTAAATGCGCCCTAGAGCAACATCCCGATACGAAGGCTGTGATGGTAGTTTATCCTACTTACTATGGTGCGTGTGGCGATCTAGCTGCAATTGCGGAGATCGTCCACAGTTACCAGATTCCGTTATTGGTGGATGAGGCGCATGGCGCGCATTTGGGCTTTCATGCCGATCTGCCACCTGCGGCGTTAAGTGTCGGTGCAGATTTGACGGTACAATCGACGCATAAGTTATTGGGTGCGTTAACTCAATCGGCGATGTTGCATGTCAACAGCTCTCGGATCGATGTCGAGAGAGTGAGTCGATCTTTACGGTTATTACAAACAACTAGTCCGAGCTATTTACTATTAGCTTCTCTAGATGCCGCACGCCAACAAATGGCATTACACGGCGAAGAGTTGATGGTAAAAACAATCGAATTAGCCAACATTGCGCGGGCGCGAATCGATCGAATTGATGGACTTTCGACACTTAAATTAGATCGCCCGACACCGGGCTGGAAATATCTCGATCCGACGCGCTTAACCGTGACAGTTACGGGATTGAATCTGACTGGATTTGAAGCAGACGAAATATTGACTAATTTAGCAGAAACTCATCACCAGGTAGGGTTTGGCATCGTTGCTGAGTTACCATCGATCCGACATTTGACATTTATTATTAGTTTAGGAAATACGATCGCCGATATCGATCGATTAGTTGCCGGATTGACGCAATTAGCCAGCAATTACGATTCTCATTCTGAGAGGCTACGCCAACGCCATCGACAGCTCGATTTAACCTCGATCGCACCACCTACTCACATTGTTACCGAGATGGCAATTACCCCGCGCCAAGCAGATCGAGGTTATCATATTAGCGTACCATTCGATCGCGCCATTGGCAAAATTAGTGCCGAATCAATTTGTCCTTATCCACCTGGAATTCCAGTCTTAATTCCAGGCGAAATTATTACGCCGCTCGCCCTGAGCTACTTACGACAAATCCTCGATCTTGGCGGAGAAATTGGTGGGTGTAGCGATCCGACTTTAGAGATAATTAGAATTGTTGTCGATCGAACGTAGCCCAGAGATTGCCATTCTAGATCCCATATTTCAGAAAAATGTAGTATTGCGATCTCGGCGATCGCCTGCTAATAATAATGTAGCTACAAAAACTTTTGTCCCCCGATCGTACAGCCTAAATACTTATTTAAAGACTCTCGGTTAAAAAATCATTTTCCGATCTTTTTTCATTACTTGTGATGATGCTCGCACTCAACATGTCGAACCACTCTGCTATCGGGCAACTAGGCACCGTCACCAATCGGATTTTAGTAGTAGAAGATGAAGAATCGATTAGGGAACTGCTCGTGATGGGATTGGAAGAGGAAGGCTATGAAGTAGTTGCTGTGGCAGATGGACATAGCGCACTCACTCAATGTCAAGCCGCCACTCCCCAACTGCAAGAATTTCCCTTCGATTTAATTATTCTCGATTTGATGCTGCCCAAAGTCAGCGGCTTAGATTTATGTCGATTTTTACGATCCCAAAATAATCACGTCCCAATTTTAATCGTCAGTGCCAAAACCACCGAAACCGATCGGGTACTAGGTTTAGAAGTTGGCGCAGATGACTATATCAGCAAACCCTTTAGTATGCGAGAGTTAGTCGCGCGCTGTCGCGCGCTGTTGCGTCGCCATCGCCTGAATGTAGCTGCCGATCCGCCAACCATTCAATTTCAAGAGATCGTACTTTATCCTGAAGAATATCGAGTAGTTGTACGCGGTATCGGCGTGAATCTCTCGCCTAGAGAATTTAGGTTACTAGAGCTATTTATGCAGAACCCTCGCCGAGTATGGGATCGAGAACAATTGCTCGATCGCGTCTGGGGCATTGACTTTATCGGCGATCGCAAAACCGTAGACGTTCACATCCGCTGGCTGCGCGAAAAACTCGAAATCGACCCCAGCCAACCACAATATATTACCACCGTACGCGGCTTTGGTTATCGATTTGGCTAGGCTTTAGGCTTTAGGCTTTAGGCTTTAGGCTTTAGGCTTTAGGCTTTAGGGGTAAAGGGAAAAGGGTAAAGGGTAAATAAATATCTCCCAGTCTCCCAGTCCCCCAGTCTCCCCGTGCCCCCGGACCCCGGGGCCCCCCCCCCCCCCCCCCCCCCCCCCCCCCCCCCCCCCCACCCCCCAGAGAGGCCGACAAAAAACAGTAAAGAATAAGGTGGGGGGAGAGGGGGGGGGGGGGG
>NZ_JANPLS010000462.1:0-17716 GCF_031422475.1 Chamaesiphon sp. VAR_48_metabat_403 | reverse complement strand
ATTTATACTATCTAAATTAATAGCTTTTAAACTAGACAACCAACGCCTAATCGCCGAAGCACCCGCCCTGCTTTCCAAGGGGGATTCCCACCAATTTCGCTTCGAGCTAGAGATGTGTATTCACGGTAGCTTAAAAAGGGGGGAACCGGACTCTTAGTCCCCCTTTTTAAGGGGGACTTCTAGGGTTTTCGCTTCTAACTAGAGATGTGTATACACGGTAGCCCTTATGGGAGGCTTTGCTCCCTCCCCTTATAGAGGGGAGGGTTGGGGTGAGGTAAAGGTCTACGCAGCAACTCAAATAACTTGTGTATACACCGTAGATTCCCTATCCCCTATCCACTACTTAGCTGCTTTAACTCTCGTTGCCCGGTTGACGATCTTCTCGCCTTCGCGTTGCTTCTTCCCACGCCAGAGCAGACGTAACGGAGTCCCAGAAAAGCCGAGTTGCTTCCGGAATTGATTCTCGATATAACGACGGTAGTTATCATTAAACCGCGAAGGGTCGTTGACGAATAGGGCGATCGTCGGTGGTTGACTGCTGACTTGGGTACCGTAGTAGACTTTACCCTGCTTACCCTGACGAGTTACTAGCGGATTATGCCAAGTGGTAGATTCTTCTAGCACTTGGTTGATCGTTGCAGTACTAACGCGGCGACGGTGCTGTTCGACAGCTCGATCTACTACTTCTAGGATTTTATCAACACGTTGTCCGGTTAAGGCACTCACGAAGATACTCTCCGCCCATTCGGTAAAATTCAGCCGACTATTTAACTGTTCTTGATAGTCATAAATTGTATAGGAATCCTTCTCTACAGCATCCCATTTATTGACTACAATTACACAAGCCCGACCTTCTTCAACAATCCGTCCAGCTAATTTTTGATCTTGCTCGGTTACGCCATCGACAGCATTAAGTACCAGCAACACTAAATCGCATCGATCGATCGCTTTAAAAGCCCGATTGATCCCAAAAAATTCTGGCCCATAATCGACGTTTTTCTTCCGCCGAATTCCCGCCGTATCGATCAACCGATAATTAGTACCATTGCGGTTAATTACCGTATCGATCGCATCGCGAGTAGTCCCCGAAATTGGACTGACGATCGAGCGATTTTCACCCAAGAAAGCGTTTAACAAACTCGATTTACCCACATTCGGACGACCGATAATCGCAATCCGAATTTCCGGCTCGTCAACTTCATCCATTACGGGTAAAGTCAGAATCAGATCGTCTAACAATTCCCCCGTACCGCTCCCGTGAATACCGGATACAGCATAAGGTTCGCCTAGACCCAATTCCCAAAAATCGGCAGTCTGCATGGCACCAACTGTTTCCGATTCGCACTTATTAACAGCGACAAAAATCGGGATTTTTTGGAGGCGCAACCAAGTCGCAATTTCCAAATCACCACCCGTAATTCCCTGCTGTCCATCGACGACAAAGATTGCCGTACTTGCCTGCGACAGAGCCATCATCGCCTGTTCGCGAATCAAGGGTAGGAATTCGGTCTCATCATCAAACACCAGCCCTCCGGTGTCTACAACCACAAACTCACGATCTTGCCAAAATGCCCGACGATATGTACGATCGCGAGTAACTCCTGGCTCATCATGCACGATCGATTCCCGCGCTCCCGCCAAACGATTGACGAGTGTGGATTTACCCACGTTGGGACGACCTATAATAGCAACGATCGGCAGCGACATAAAATTCTGAACACAAGAGAGCAATATTATAGTCTATCGCGATCGGGTGGAAATTGTGGTTAGTTCGAGTACATTTGCTGATTCCCTTTCAGGGAGGCTACGCCAACGAGATTAAACGTTACGATCTGGAAGCTTTGCTAAAATGATGTATTAAGTACCTTTCGATAATTTATCTTTGAGTGAAGCTTAATAATTACCAATTCTTGATGACATTATGGTTGCTTTATCCGATCGCTTATTAATGACCGCCGCTGAATATCTCACCTGGGAACCCACCCAAGAGCAACGTTATGAATACTGGGATGGCGAAGTCGTCGCGATGAGCGGCGGCACTCGCAACCACAACCGCATTTCGTTGAATTTCTCGAAATTATTAGATGATGCTCTTCTAAACCGCTCTTGCGATGTTTATATTGCCGATGTCAAAGTGCAAGTAGAGCCAGGTCAAAAGTATTTTTATCCCGATGTGGTGGTGACTTGCGACGAACGAGATGATAATACTCAATTCGTCCAATTCCCCTGCCTAATTATCGAAGTATTATCTCCTTCGACTGAAGCAATAGATAGAGGGGTAAAATTTGCCAGATACCGTCAATTTACGTCATTACAAGAATATGTATTGGTACAAGCCGACAGGTATCATGTAGAAGTATTTCGACGCAACGATCGAGGTCAATGGGTACTCTCAGAATACAATCTAGAAGATCGTCTGTTACTAGAATCAATTAATATTGAAATTACAATTTCCGAGCTATATCGTCAAGTGCAATTTGAAGTTGATGATTTGACATCATAATTTTACATTTGTCTAGCAATATTAATCGATCGATATCATCTAATAAAATTCCCTCGCCGGAGGAGATTTTTAGCCATGTGATGTTGATTAGAATGATTACAGTGGGAAAGTCGATCGATCTTATGTCTTAACTTCTCTGACTACCCACCCAATTTCAGGGCGGAGAAATAAACTTTGTCGATCTTGTTTGACTCCAACAAATCCGCCTAGAAATTCCATTTGATAATTGGTTTCAAGATATTTCCAGACAAAGGGAGCTTTTGCCAATCCGCTAGGAAATGAACTAATTTGAATTTCCCGATCTTGGTAAAACTGCTGTTGCAGAATCGATACAGGTACAGATCGTTCGTTATTTAAATATGGAAAAAATCGGGTAATCCACCCAGTCACGATCGCATCACCGCTGTCATCATTATATTTGTACATCGATCGCCAAAAATCTCGATTTGGCTTGCCCTGTGCTGTCAAAATAAACTGTTCTAAAACTGGTATGAGTGCGTCAACCCACCACTCAAGTTGAAATCGATCGATTTGTTCGGTTCGTGCTAGGAGCTGTTGCCAATCAGCAATAGTGCCCTCTAATTGAATTTGCGGAATCCCACACAAAGTATCGACTTCCGACTCAAAGTAAGATTGCATTGCATCTAACAGCACTATTTCCGAGGCGGCTTTTTCGATCGCGCCAGTTGTTGAAAATGTTGGCACTAAAAGATCGTGATTTACACTCCCAATATGTTGACGGATTGAAGTTGAAAATTCGGTAAATACCTGAGTCCAATCATTAGTTTGTTTTCCCTTAATCAGCTCGTCATTGACAACTACAATTTTTACCTTGTTTTGATGTTTGACAAAGTGCGATCGCAGTTCTTCGGCATGAGAATTAATCCAATTTGCCAATCCTTGAGCGATGAGTAACCACATCATATCTGGCGATAATGACAATGGGCGATGGTCGTTGAAAGCTTGGTGCAGTGCCGCAATAAAGGGATGGAATTTTACCGATGCGACTAATTTGCTCCGATATTGCGAACAAGCTTCGATCTTGGGTTGCTGGCGATGCGATCGGCTTTGCTCTGGCACGGTAAGTAATAACTCAACAGCTCGACGATAAGAAATTTCGCGCAAAGGTCGAGTTGCTTTTTTAACATCTGAAACGTCAAAAACAGTCGGCCAAGTCGCGATCGATGATTTTACAGATAGCAGATCGAAAATACCCATAATTCCGCTCCCGATCGGTTTAAAATACCAAAAATGACATTTTATCTTTGTAATCTCGCCCAGACAAATCCGCCATTGCGCTGCGCTCCCGCCATTTTAATCCATAATAAAGCCATATGTTCGAGATGCAAACTCATGGCAAGATTGCCTGTATCGATCGGTTCCCAGCCAAGTTGTTGACACAAATCGGAGATCGTTGCTTTAGCCACCGGATCGTTGCCCGCAATTAACATCGCAGGTTTGAGATCGCCATAGCCTGGATAGTGGTTATCTTCAAAGTTTTCGTAACCGTAAATGGTGAAAGCTTTGACAACACGAGCATCAAGCACGAGTTGTTGAATTGTCTCGCTCCCAGAGATTTTACTTTGCAAACCGTGGCTTAGGTTGGCACCAACTGTATTTGTGCAGTCCACTAATACCTTGCCATTCAAGGCTAATTTGAGCGGAGTAAGGGCTGATTCAATCGCCGCGAAGGGGGTCGCCAAAAAGATGGCATCTGCTGTTTCGATGGCTGCTAGTGGGGTCTGAATTAATAGAGCTGGATTGAGGGCGAGGGCTGATAAAACTGTTTGTGATTGGGGATCTCGCGCGGCAATAGTAACTTGATGACCCAGTTTTTGCAATCGATTTGCCAAAGGCGCACCGACATTACCCACACCGATAAAAGCAATTTTCATCATTTTAACTCCTCATATTTCCAAAATAGAATTATATCGGGGCGATTCTCGTTCCGTTCGCGTTGGCGTTGGCGAAGCCTACCGTAGGTACAGCCTGCCTCTCTGCACAGCGTCTGCCTGTGCAGAGAGGCTTTGCCAACGCCAATTAACTTGCTAATGCTGCCAAAACCAGTCTTGCTGTTTCGGCACCAGAATTTTGTTGTTGCCCCGTAATCAAATTGCCATCCCGAACGGCGTGGGGTGAAAAGGCTTCCTTGGTGACAAAATTTGCGCCTAATTTTTTCGCTTCATCTTCAATCCGAAACGGCATCACTTTTTGACCGACAACTCGATCTGCATAATCTTCTTCACTATTAGCAAACCCAGTGATGGTTTTACCTTGAATCAAATAAGATCCATTCGCTAGTTTGGCTTCGATCAATACGCAGGTACCGTGACACAACGCCGCAGTGGGTTTACCCGTTGCATAAAAGTCCGAAAATAGTTGGATGAGCGTGTGGTTTTGACGGAAGGTAAACATCGGCGATTGACCGCCACACACCACGATCGCATTAAAAGTACCCATGTCGAGACTGGAGATCGCGGGCGTATTTTCCAGCAATTGCATAAATTCAGGTCGATCGATGTACTGTAACGACAGCGTATCATCCTTGGAATAGCCAGAAACATCGCGAGGATCGCTCAAACTATCGAATTCGACTTTGCCCCCATTGGGGCTAGCGATCGTTACCTGACAGCCAGCTTGGGTAAATTCTGCATAAGGATGAATCAATTCTGATGCCCAGAAACCAACAGAGCCACCTAAAGTAGTGGAAACTGATGGATTGGCAACAATTAGTAAGATGTGGCGACTCATAAAATTCTTCGTCGATAATACAATTCAGTTTCCTTGTTAGTATGAATCGATTATCATTCATTTGTCCAATGGATATTTTGTATAAACTTTATCGATCTTATGAATCTTGCCGGAATCGATCTCAACCTATTAGTGGTCTTCGATGCACTGATGACCGAACGCCAAGTCACACGAGCGGGCGAACGCTTGGGATTGAGCCAACCTGCGACTAGTAATGCGCTAGCGCGACTGCGGAGTTTAACCAAGGACGAACTATTCGTGAGAAGTAGCGGTAAATTGCAGCCTACGCCAGTGGCGATCGAACTAGCGCAACAGATTCAACCCGCTTTGAGCCAAATTCAAACGGCTTTAGCTCCAGCACCATTGTTCGATCCGCCCACTAGCGAGCGAGTCTTTAATATTGGGATGAGCGATTATGTTGAATTTGTCCTGTTACCCCCGTTATTAGCACGATTAGCAACCATCGCACCCCATGTCAAAATTCAAGTGAGATCGGGCAATCGCGATCGACAGCTCGCACTATTAGACAGCGGCGAAATCGATTTAGTTTGTGGATTATTTCCCCACAAAGTTGCTTGGCACGATCGACAGTTACTATTTCGAGAACGGTTCGTATGTGTGTGCCGTCGCGAACATCCATCGATCGGCGATACTATTTCGCTCGATGAATATGTCAACGCAGATCATTTATTAGTGTCATTACAAGAAGATATGGTCGGGCGGGTAGATTTACAATTAGCCAAACAAAATCTTACCCGCAATGTTTTAGTATCGACTCCACACTTTTTGGTCGTCCCATCTATTTTGGCACGAACGAATCTGATTGCGACATTGGTAGAACGAGTTGCGCGGGAGTTTGCGCCAATCCTCAACTTAAAAATCTTACCCTGTCCGCTCCCGCTGACGGGTTTTTCGGTGTTTATGCGTTGGCATCAAAGTATGCACGATCGCCTTTCCAATGCTTGGCTCAGAGGCATCATTACCGACATCGCGACAACTGTTTGAAATTTACCCTGCGTTCTATGCCTTTAAACCCGCAACTGCACGGGCATCGAGCCATCTCGTAATTGGAGTTGTCGATCGAGCCAGGAATGACGAATGCGGCTACCGATAATGGGTGCGAGGCGGCTAACAGCGTGCCTGATGAGGGGATAATTTCGTAATAGTTCGGCTTGGTTGACTTCTTGCTGTTGTAACTTTTGGATGCGAATTATTTCGGGTTCTCGCTCGGCTTGAATTTGCGGTAATACGCGATCGATCGCCGCGAGATCGAGATTGCCTTGGCAGACTGGTACCAGATGATTTGCCGCCACCACTGCATCTCTCAATGCCATATTAATCCCCTGGGCGCGAATCGGCGACATTGGATGGGCGGCATCGCCCAAAACCAATACTCCCGGCTGTTGCCACTGCACGCACCGACCGACGACGATCGATAATAGCAGCGGACGTTCGATTGCGGCTTGCTGCGATCGCAAATGCGCCGCCAACCAATCGGGAGCTGTTGCGGCTAGTTTTTCCGCCCAATCGACCTGCTGCCAATCGATTCGATCGTCCTGATGTAATGACCAGCCCACCTGAAGATTGCCCTCAGCCCCTTGAAAAACCCCAAAAGCATCCCCACCGCGCACAATCGAGTAAAAGACATTCTCTGCGGCAAATTCGGGGCTACTGGGCAACTTAAACCAGAGAATATCGAAGTTCTGAGTCGCTCGATCGAGGGTTAAATTTGCCTGCTCTCGAACGATCGAATTGCGCCCGTCGGCACCGATAACCAAATCGGCGGCGATTTCCCGTCCATCGCTGAGTGTGACCCCCGCCACCCGATCGCCGTTCCAGACTAAATCTCGGACGTTAGTACCCTGAATCAGCTCGAATTTAGCACACTGCTGTGCGCGATCGAGCACGCCTGCTAAAAAAGCAGGTTGAGAAATTAGCGTGCAAGGTTTACCCCCCCGCGTCATCGGCTCTTCCACCCGAAAGATCGATCGATTTTCGATATAAAATTCCCACGCATCGAGGGCGCGGTGCGGAATCTGGGCAACTAAATCCGTCAGCCCCATTGCGTCAATCGCCGCTAAACCGCTAGGCATCAGAGCTTCACCCCGAAAGATCCGCCGAAAATTGGTCGAAGCTTCGATCGCAGTGACGGCGATCCCGCGTTGCGCTAGCAACATTGCCAGCGTTAAACCTGTCGGCCCCGCACCGATAATTACAATATGTGTCATGGTTGGAGATTCGCTCGATCGAGAATTAAATGCTGCTATCTATCCATATTAAGGCGTTGCTCGATTCTCTTGCAGAGAGGCTTCGCCAACGAGGTATGCAAAATTAAGGGGGACGGGGGGACGGGGAGACTAGGAGACTGGGGGACTGGGAAGATTCAAACACTATTCACTATTCACTATTCCCTATCCCCTAATTTAAGTAACAACAATCCTGAAGCTAACACAAAGCAGGTAAGCGCGATACTAGAAGCAATTGCTGGTTTATAAAACCAGAATTTAAGTGACATAACCAGATAAGTAGTCGCAATAAATATCGCACAACATTGAAGCCAATAACTACGATCTAATACCTGAAAATAGAATAAGCCGATTGCTAAAAAAGTCCCGCCAAACATCACCAAGCCTAAACTATGACTGAGATTGAATCCCAGCCATGCTTGCCACAAGTTAGTGTGGGGATGAATGGCAATGCTCGACTCTTGCATTGCCTGACGCAGTACTTTATCTGGCGGTGTAAAAGTGCGCGGTTCGCTGAGATCTTGCAATGTCAGTATGCCATGTAAAATTCCCAAAATCAGAAAAATAGCTGCACCTACAATTACCAAGTATCTTGCAATAATATCTAGATGCATAGTTTTTCGAGTCAATTTTTTTGGACAATTTCAACATCGAAGTTTAGCTGGGTGTCAACTACATTAACGAAGAGCAGAGGTTCAAATCCCCGTCATAAAAACTTCGCTGTCAACTGTTTAATTTAGGCTGGCATTAGCCCCAATTGCTGCATTAAAGCCAATAAATTACACTCATACCACCACTCGATAATCTTGCCGTTAGCAATTCGGAGCAAGGTAAAATCGTTTATTTTAGCGGATTTTCCCGTGGGTGGAATTCCGAGAAATGTGCCTGTATGAGTTCCTACGAGCGTAGTTCTGTACACCACTCTGTCACCTTCGGAGATCGTATCTTCAATCGAGTGATGAATATCTGGAAATCCTTGAAAGAGGCTGGCATTAAATACTTTATTTGCTTCCAAGCCAACGATCGGCTGTGGTGAGCTATTGAAATGGTGGATGACATCAACACTCATCAACTCATCCCAAGTCTTTTGCCAAGCGGGATTCGTGCCCCATCCTTCTCGTGCAAACTGAAGTGCGATCGCTTTATTATCTTCAATATTCATCTCTTTTTCAATCTATACACTAATGTATGCTTGCTAGATTAGCTATAATTTTGTCAGATGTCAATACATAACTGTATGGAAGTGATAAATCCCAAATTAGGGCGACAAGATTGGGTGAATGCGGCACTGGAAACCTTTATGAGCAAAGGGATCGAGACGGTAAAAGTAGATGCGATCGCCAAATCGCTCAAGATTACGCGCGGTAGTTTTTACTGGCATTTTAAGAATCTCGACGATCTGTTGGCGGCGATCGTGCAAGAATGGCAGGCGGCTAATACCGAAGAGATCGTGCAAACAGTTGAAGCAACAGGCGGCGAACCGAGCCACAGGCTGTTGCAGTTATTTGAAATTGCAGCGCGAGATGACGATCGCTTGGAAAAAGCGATGCGGATTTGGGCGATTCATGATGTCAGAGCAGCAGCCGCGATCGAGCGAGTCGATCGACAACGACTAGCATATTTGGAGAGTTTATTCTTACAAATTGGGTTCTCGCCGACAGATGCCGAAATCCGCGCTCAGGTTGCTTACTCCGTCAGGCTGGGTTGGTTTATCATCGCAGTGCCGAGTAACCCAGCCAAACGCCTGAGTGAAATTCATCTAGTTCACAAAATTCTGACTGAACATGTAGAGATGCCTGATGGCATTAACAGATCGTTGCTTTAACGACAAGGGTAGTTGGGTTTCATTCTTTAAGCCAACCTACAGATCTCAATTCTATTTAGCAGGGGCTTCATCGCAAGACACTTTAGCCATAACAACCCATGACGATCTCAGCACCTAGATCGTCAACATCTAGGTAGAATTTTTTCCAGTTTCTGAAGCTCTCTAAATACCATTTTTCCTCTTCATCACCTCCTTTGTCAAATAACATTTCTGGCTCGATCTGTCGCAAGATACTAGCTCCTTTTTTCACTGATTCACGGGTTATCAGCTCGATTCTATTTAGATCTGCCCCAAGCATAACATTTCCATACGCGAGACGGCTCACGATCGCATCAGCATCTTCAAAATTTCGTTTTAGTAGTTCTTCTATTAGCTTGTCATGAACTTCACTAAATGAGTCTTCTAATGAGCCTACAGTATCCACAATCTCTGGATAATCTCGACAGGTAATTTGTAATACTTCGCAAAAATCTGCGATCGTGAGAGATGTTTCTAGCTCGGTTCCACAAAATACATCAGGATAAAGTTCAATCGCATATTTCATGTATTCAGTTCCTATGTATTTATTAAATTCCACAGGATCGTACTGAAACATGTGAAAAATGCTACCAGAGCCTAGAAGATGGCTAGATAAGACTCTAAAGGCTGGATCGTGCTGAAGACGATCGTAAAAACTGCTTCCAGGGGGAATTGCTTGATAAGCTAAGGTAAAGAACATAGATTCAGATCGGATAAACGATATCCACCAGCCAGCTAGGTATGTAAGTACAAATTTATTATAATCCTTTCAATAACTGGTGATGACTCTTCAGCGGGGATGCTACGTGCAAGTATCGATCTATAATCTTCACACGCTCCAAATTGACGATCGATAACCCCGATGAATAATATAAGCCAGCGAGATATCGAACATATATTTGAAAGATTGCGATCGGGTGTAGTGCCAGAGCGGGGATTAGAAGCATTTGCCGTTGGGATCGATCGATCTAGAGGTGAGATAAAGCGACAATTAGACTTAGCCGGGAATAATGAAGGCGTATTTAAATTCCTGCGGGGTGGCTATGGGTGTGGTAAAACCTTTATGGCACGCTTGGCACTGCTCGACGCTCAGGCTCAGGGATTTGCAACGAGTTTTGTGGTGGTATCGGATAACGATTTGCACTTCCATCGGTTTGATGATGTCTATCGGAAAGTCGTGCAAGAATTGGCAACCGATCGATGCGATCGGGGGGCGTTGGGATTTATAATCGATCGATGGATTGCCAGAATGGAAGATGCCGCGATCGATGGTGGTGCAAATCCTGAAGCCGAAGATTTCGATACTCAGGTACAGCAGCGGATTGAAGCAGATCTTGGCTCGCTGACGGGTGGTAAAGCACCTGAAGATATGACGCGGGTATTGCGATCGATTTTTGCCCTCAAACAGCAGAATAAATTCCCCGAAGCTAGCGCGCTGCTTTCCTGGCTATCGGGTAGTGAAAATGTCGCGGCATCCTCGAAGCGGATCGCTGGGATTAAGGGAGATATTGGCTCTAAGGAAGCGATGGATTACCTTCAGGGCATTTTAGCCATTACTAAAGCATCAGGCTATAAAGGGCTGGTAATCGTCATCGACGAAGCCGAAACCATGTTGCGGATGAAAACCGATATTCGCGCCAAATCTTTGAATGGCATTAGGCAAATTTGCGATGCAGCCGATCGCTATCCGGGGTTATTCTGGATCTTTACTGGTACTCCCGAATTTTTTGATACAAATCGGGGAGTCGCTGGTTTATCGCCCTTACACGACAGGTTGAAGTTAATTAAAACAGGTAATTTTGCCAATCCCCGCCAACCGCAACTAGTACTTACCCCATTCGATGCGGAACGATTGAAAGATGTCGCGCTCAAATTGCGAGAACTATATCCGACTGAACAACGGAAACAATTAACTAAAAAAGTCACGCCCGAATTTATCGATTTATTAGTAGCCAAAGTTACTCAAGGTTTTGGCGGCGATGTGGGGATAGTACCGCGTCAATTCTTACGTCAATTGGTAAATATTTTAGATTTAGCTGCAACGGAACCAGATTTCGATCCGATGACAGATGGCGGTTACGATCTCGTCGAACTCAGCGCGGAGGAAATTAGAATTCGCGATGGTTTACCCTATTTTGAACCAGAATCTAGCGATGCAGAACAATATGCTGTGACATTTTAGCAATATCATCTGTTCCTAATTTTCTGACAGGTGGATACGTCGCTCATACTTGTTTATCGATCTCAAGTGCGATCGGGGATATTAGGGCTGGCTGTGTATCGATCGGGACATCATATCTGAGAAAACTATCTATACATTAATAGTTGGAGTTTTTCTCAATAAAATAGCATAGAATATTGCAAGCTTGATTGATAATACTACTATTGCGGTACTTTCTATTGATGAAATAAGCTGTGAGTTGAGAGTGGCAGAGAATATAGTTGGTAAAGATGATGGTAGAGTTTCAGAATATTGATAAGTTAAAAAGATTGGTACTAGATTTGCCGCAGTTTGGATGCCTAGCACTAATTCTAAACTATTCTCAAAGAGAATAGCCGTTGCCAGTCCAATGCCAAGTATTAAATTAAAAACCAAACACTGAAGCTGAGAACACTGGGCTTTGTTTGCAATTAGCAACACAAATGATGATGACAACAAACTACTTGTAAATATTAGTAAATACTTGTGGCGAACGATCGTTCCTAAACCTTGGAGTACATACCCCCTGATAACTTCCGTACAAAAAGCAATGCTAATAGCATTAATAATTGCCGGAACCAGATAGATCGACCAATCGATTGGCTTGAAGACTAGTTTAAAATCTTGGAAAGCTTGAGGATCGAGCTTTAATTGAAGTATTCTAAATAATAAAGATATTAAAAACCAGACAATAAATGCCTTAGTATAACGATCGACGTTAAATTTATGATTTGGACAAATCGTAGCAAGAAAATCACGTTGATGAATTTTTTGGATACCTAATAGAATACAAGCACATATAGAAGATGTCAAAGATATAGTCAGAAGATAAATTCCCCCAGGAGGCATAGTTCGGATAATTTTACTAACCAATACTTTGTTTTGAAGGTCAGAAAAACTTACATTTACAAAAAAATGTAACCAGATCGTCAAACCGATCGAGACACAACAGACTGGAACAAAAGGAACTACCGTAAGGATCGATATATATCGCCACCATTGATTTTTACCTTGGCGAGCTGCATCTAAATATTTGATAGTCATAGGAGAAGATTTCAAGAATTGCTTGAGATGGTATTTTGAAAAATTTGCCCGATCCACTACAGCCAAATCGCCAGCTATGAGAAGATTAGATCGATCGAGCTATTAATTCTTGCAGTCGTAAATGTCCGTCGCCAAAAACCTGCCAACCATCGCCGACGAGGACGGTAGAGATGGCACTTAACTGAGCCAATCGCCGCACGGAAGCTAATGCTCGCTTGCGATCTGATAACTTGGCATCTGGTAATAACATTAAGGTACCAGCTTGATGCGCTCTGACGAGATCGCCAGTAATTAGTGTAGTTTCTTCTAAGACTAGAGCCAATTCGCCTGGAGTTTTAGAACCATCGAGGGCGATGGCATCTAGCCCTGGGAAGATTTTATCGCGATCGGTCAACCATCGATCGACGGGAATGGGAAAAGATGCTCGTTCGCCTTGGGGTGCTAAGATCTGAGCACCCATCTCGGTGGCAATTTCCTGACTGGCACGAATGTGGTCGGAATTGGTGATAATAACCCACTGGGCACCGCCTAAAGATTGTAAATGAGATCGATCGTGTGCGGACAGTGGCAGGGGATCGACGAGCACGTTTCCGGCTGGGCGAATCCACGCGATGCTATGAAAATCAATATTGCGTTCGCTATTAAATTCAGACCAACAGTAGAGATCGGGACGGTGTAATAATTTCATGAGGAGGCTAAAATAAAGCAAACAGATCGGATCTAGTTTCCTAAAATATTAGCGATCGATTGCGATCGCAGTTCGGGACTGAGACAGTTCTTTACAGCTACTAAATATATTTATTAAGATCGTATGAATATCTTAGTGTTGAATGCTGGTTCGAGTAGTTTTAAATCGAGCTTGTATCGATTGACTGAAGCGGAACCCAACGATCCGATCGTGCCATTGTGGACGGGGAAAATTAGCTGGAATTCGGCTGGAGCGGCGACATTAACAGCTAAAACTGCGGATGAGTCGATGGAGGAGGAACGATCGCAAACCGCTCGACAACAAGATATTCACGATCTATTAAATTGGCTCTGGAGTGGCAAAACTCAGGTTATTGAGGATATTCACGCGATCGATATCGTTGGCAATCGGGTGGTACATGGTGGCGATAAATATCGTCAACCGACATTAATTGATGATTCAGTCAAAGCTGAGATCGACAGGTTATCTATTTATGCGCCGCTCCACAATCCGGCTAATTTAATCGGGATCGAAGCTATATCATCGATCTCTAAAGATACGCCTCAAATTGCTGTATTCGATACGGCTTTTTTTCGAGATTTATCAGCGGTGGCGTATACTTATCCCGTGCCGTATGAGTGGTTGGAGCGAGGGATTAGAAAGTATGGTTTTCACGGTATCAGTCATCAATATTGCACCCAACGGGCGGCAGCATTATTAGGGCGAGATGTGGGTGATTTGCGAATAATTAGTTGTCATTTGGGGAATGGTTGTTCGCTGGCAGCGGTTAAATCTGGACGGTGTATCGATACGACGATGGGGTTTACACCGCTTGATGGTTTGATGATGGGAACGCGGTGCGGATCGATCGATCCGGGGATAATTCTTCATCTGTTGCGGGAACGGGAATATACGGTGATAGAACTCGATCGGATCTTGAATTTTGAGTCGGGTTTATTGGGTGTGTCTGGGGTGTCAAATGACCTGCGGGACATAGATCGGGCGATCGCTTCAGGCAACGATCGGGCGAAATTGGCTTTAGATATGTATATCGATCGATTAGCATCTAAAATTGGTTCATTGTTACCCGCTCTGGGTGGCGTGGACGCACTGATTTTTACTGGGGGTGTGGGGGAACATAATCCTGGTATTAGAGCGGCTGTAGCGTCGAAATTGGCGTTTCTGGGAGTAGAAATAGACCCCGATCTCAATGAGTTACCTATGCCACCAGATCGAGATGTGGCGACTCCTCAATCTGCGGGAAGATTACTGGCAATTCATACTCAAGAAGAGTGGGAAATCGCGCGGGCTTGTTGGGCATATTTACACGATCGACATTAGTTACTAGTGAATAGTGAATAGTGGATAGCGAAAAGTGCATTTTTGGTACAAGATGTGAGTAATCCAAAATCCAAAATCCTATGACATCAAGCATTCTGAACTATGCGATCGGGACTTTGGCGGCTTTATTTCCAATTGCCAATCCGATTGGTGCAGTGCCGATATTTTATAGTTTGAGTGCGACAGATAGCCGCAGAGATCGCCGCAAACAAGCTCAACGCACGGCTGTGAACGTAATTTTGATTCTGGCAGTGTTTCTGGCTGGCGGTCGGTCTATTCTCCAATTTTTTGGGATCTCGCTAGATGTATTGCGGATTGCTGGCGGCTTACTAGTGAGTCATGCCGCGTGGGAAATGGTTACCAGCAAACCGCGCCTGATGGCATCCGAACAAAAAGCGGGAACGGAGCAGGAGGATATTTCGTTTACACCGATGGCAATTCCATTGGTTGCAGGCCCAGGATCGATTGGTGTGATTATTGGATTATCGACGAGGATGACGCAATGGAGCGATTATCTGGGATGTTCGATCGGGATTGTCTTATTCGGTTGTTTGCTCTATGCCTGTCTGGTGCTGGGAGAATCTTTGCTATCGATCTTGGGTCAAAATGGTCTGGGTGCGCTGAATCGAGTGTTAGGCTTCTTTATTTTGGCGATCGCGGTACAGTTAATTGCGGATGGGGTGTTGTCGTTATTACATTCGGCTGCGCCCACGTTATTTCGGTGAACTACCACTCCCGATCTGCTACTGCGTATACACATCTCTAGCTCGAAGCGAAATCGATGAGAATCCCCCTAATCCCCCTTGAAAAGGGGGACTTTAAAGCCCCCTTTTCAAGGGGGTTGGGGGATTCGGATCTCAAAACGAAGTCTAACTGACTTGTATATACAGGGTAGATCTAGGAGTGAGATTTCTAGTAGATATTCGATCGACACATTACCAGCGACTGAGTGGTGCTAATCTTCTAGTACCTTCATAATCCGATCTTCTAATCGATCGAGGTCGAGTCCGCCTTCATCGCGGCTGATGCGGCGGACTGTGGCATTGACACCGCCTAAGTTTTGGAGTAAATCGCGCAAGATTTCTTGTTGCTGGCGAGATTGGGTGACTTCATGCGGTTCTTGTACCAAGTCGCGAACGATCGTATCTTCCGATCTTGAGACTGTCAGCGGCTCGTCTTGCCCTTGCAGATAGACGATCGTCCGCCGTCCGGGGCCGCGTTCTTGCTCCAAGGGAATCAATGCAACCACATTATCCGATCGCACGTATTTACCAAATCCCAGGTGAACCAGTACGGAGGGTTGAATCTTCACTAAGTCTTGTCCTTTTCTATCTCTATACATCTATTATACAGCCGAGCAAGATAGCTTGTAAGATATATAGAAAGCGGTTTTCACGCTACTTTAGTAGTGGTTTACAGTTGCTTTTTTCAAGCGATCCACTAGCCGAATTGGGTGAAAATCTAGGTCTTCAAATCCGAATCGATCGAATTTTAGGGTTGATTTGCTGGGCTAGCGATCGTGGATTTAATTAGATCTTTGCGCCGCCATTAACACAAATTTCTTCACCTGTAATCCACCGCGCCTCTTCACTTACCAAAAATGCCACAACGTCGGCAATATCTTGGGGCGTTCCCAGGCGATTGAAGGGCGAACTGGCGGCGGCTTGCTGCTGGTATTCTGGCGATAAGCGATCGAACATGCCAGGTACAGTCGGCCCAGGTGTAACGGTATTAACTGTAATATCGCGATTGCCTACTTCTTGTGCCATCACTTGGGTAAGTAGCGTCACTGCTGCTTTACTGGCTGCATAAACCGCCGTTCTGGCATTAGGATACAAGGTTGATGAGGAGGAAATATTCACGATGCGGCCACCATTGCCGATGTGTTTGGCGGCTTCTTGTAATGAGAATAACACCCCACGCACATTCAGGTTAAATACCCGATCGTAGTCTTCTACTGTGGCTTTTTCGATCGAGCCAGTTTCCCCAGAAATCCCCGCATTGTTGACCAAAATATCCAGCTTACCGAAATAGTCGATCGTCTTAGCAAATAAAGTATGAATGTCGGCTATTTTGCTCAAATCTCCCTGAATGGAGACACTCTTACCGCCCGCATCGCAAATCGCGTCTACAGCTTCATTCGCGGCTTGTTCGCTATCTGAATAGTTGACTACAACGTACGCGCCATCTCGTCCCAATCGCTCGGCAATCCCGCGCCCAATGCCGCGCGATCCACCTGTAACAATCGCGACTTTTCCCATTAAATCTGCCATATTGAAGATTTTCCTATAATGTTAACTGTAGTGGTTTCTCGCTGGGGCTTGTCAGCCGTTCGAGTAAAATATCGCCAACTCGCAAGGCATTAGCGACGATCGTCAGTGTTGGGTTCGAGCCAATATTTGAAGGAAAAAAACTACCATCGACAACATACAAATTGTCAATCTCATGAGCGCGACAATTGATGTCTAAAACAGACGTTTTGGCATTGGTACCAAATCGACAAGTACCGCACTGACGCGCCACCCACCGCAAAGGAAATTTACTGCGGTAATAGCGAGCATTAGCTTCATCAATCGATTTCAAAACATCAATCCAGCGATCGACTAACCGATCGAACGACTCACTATTATTGTCGGTGTATTCCAGAGAAATTTTATCCCCCTTTAGACTGACTCGATTGTTGGCATCGGGTAAATCTTCACCCGTCAACCACCAGTCAACTGATGGCAATTTACCAATGGCGATTCTCCAGGGGAGAGGCTACGCCAACGGCGCATGGATGGTAGACCGTACCAGGGCACACCAGGGTACTCATGATGCTCCCAGTGATAGCCAAAGTGGTAGCAGGTTAGGAATGACAAAACCAGAGGATAGTTGCTGCTGATAGCGTGATGGGGGTTTTCAAAACTGCCCGATCGGTGCGGTAAATAAGTTCCAAAGAAAAATAGCTGCATTGAGCTAAGGACAATCGGCAGTATCCAAAACACAAATAGGTTGGCAACAGAGACATGAAATATCAGATGAAGGCCGTGAAATATGACCCCTATCCCAAAAAATAGAACTATTCTTTGCTTATTATCTAAATATCCTTTCATGAATT